>JAKSDM010000520.1 GCA_022360135.1 Pseudanabaenales cyanobacterium
GGAACGTCATCTACTGGCTTAAGTTTGCTGGTATAAATAGCAGAGATATCGGATTTTTAAGAGCTGGGAGGATAAATGACCCGGTGACTCGACCAGTCGCCGAGTAGCGTCTGCAAGCATTGCCATACCTACGGTTTCAGAGTAGTTGGCTTGCTGGGTCAACTCTCTGCGTGCAGCTTGATCTAAAGCATTTTGCCCTCTTTCCGCCAAGCGTTGCAAAGTCGCCAGCAGTAAATCAACCGATGGGGTTGTGGCGCCCCTGGCGGATGTTAAGGCGTCTAAGTCGGGCTCTTTGGGTTCAGTCAGAGGTTGTGACGCGATCGCAGGTTTTGAGGCCCGTTGCTCAGGCGGAAAATGCAAATTGATGATCGCGGATCGCCCTGGATCGGACTGACAGCAAAGGGCGATGGGCTGGCAGTAGATGGCTTCCCTAGCTAAAAAGATAATGCCGATCACGCCAGACACGCCTGCTTTAGCCGGATCGAGTTGTTCAAGCTGCTCTAACGCGGCAGAGTCAGTAGATGTGAAGGGGATCTTCAAAAGCAGCAGCCGATCCGCTTGATCCAGCAGATCCCAGGTGAAGCATTGTGGCACTGGGTCAAACTGACGAGGCCCCCACTGGTGGGGTTGAATGACGGCCAGGCGCTCTAGGGGGGTTGATTCCGCCAGCCCCATCGGCCAGGCGCTGGCCATATGCTGACGCAACGCTTGCCAATCCTGAAAGCAGCAGCTAACAGACTGCCAGTCTGCGGGTTGCGTAGGCCGCAGAGTAACGCCTATGGTCTGGCTGGACGTAGACAGTCGCTGTTGATAGTTGCGGCGGGCATTATACAGTCGTAAACAGCTCTGGGAGGCTTCGGCCGGGTGGGCGATCCCTTCCCAGGGACCAGGCTGGCGGTAGGCTCGGGCGGGTTTGAAGCCATTGCCATGGAAGAGCGGTCGTGACTCTGACCAGCTACACCACTGTTGCGCCGCCTTGTCCCAAAACAGCACGGTCAGGCCGCCATAACCCGATTGAGTCTGCCAGGGATAGGCGCCCATGCCAATCAGCTCTAGGGAGCCAACATCCTCGTAGTGGCTCTGAGATCTCCCTGCTAAGTAGGGGGGATAGGCAGGGGCAGTTTGTTGCAGAGCTGCACAGAGGGCATAGGTATGAGCCAGGCGCCCAAATAAGCGATCGCTATCCGCCGCTGCATCCCGCTTGAGGCTGAGGTCAATATTACTGGCGATGCTACGCAACGCCAGCGCTAAGCGAGGCAGCTTGGCGCCTTGGGCCGATACGGCTAAGGTGACAAACTGCTGGCGGCTAATCTCAGACAAATGCAGCAGTCCCACCGCAATGGTTTTTTCCAGCAGGGTTTGGGCAGTGGCGATTACCTGGGCGGCGGCGGCGGTTGCGGTAGTCTCGGATTCGGCGGATGGTGATGACGCCGACAGCGCTAAAACAATCCCTTGCGATCGCAACACCGCCAGCACCGTAGCCACCTGATGCAAGCACACTCGACGGGCTTTACAGGAGCACAGCATCCCATCCAAGCCGGTGGCGGCGAAGTAGCGGCAGGTAATGTTGGCCTGGGGAAACCGCACAACGATAGGATCTACCGATTCAATCTGAGGGGGCTTTTGGTCTAGAAAGGTCAGCGCTTCTCGCACAACTGGCTTGCTGGCCCAGGCGATCAGGTCTGCTAGGGAATAGACGGGCAGTGGTGGGGTGGAGATTTCGGAGGGGGATGGCGGCGCGTTGGATGGGGGGTTGCAGGGTTGCAGTTGCGATCGCAACCAAAGATAAGCCGCCAACCTATGACGGCAAATATCGGCAGCCGGGCAGGTGCAGTGGGCGTCGAGGAGGCCAGTCGGCGGCAGGCTGACCGTATGGCGATCCACTTCTAAGATAAGACTATCGGCGCTGTTAAGCAGTTTTGGCTCCACGCCCTTCTGTAAATCTTTTTGAGCCCGACGCACCAGACCCTTGCTGGCGGCGACAGCCAGGGCTTCATCGTCGAGGGCCGTCAGCTGGGGCCGAAACCGCTCTAAGCTATTTTCTGCGCCAGCCATTCCGCTAACCTCCGAGGGGTAAGGGCGGCGATTTCCATGCCGTTAGCCGCCAACTGCTCCGCCATGCCGATGTCGTAGAAGGCGTTGGCCTGCTCATCCTCTAAAGACGCCAGCCCCAGCAGGGTTACTCCTGACTCGTGGAGCTGACGGCAGCGAGCCAGGAGTTCTCGGGGAGACGCCCCTTCAGCAAAATCGCTAATCAGCACTAGCACCGTCCGCAGTGGATTATGCACCAGAGTTTGGCAATAGCCGACAGCCTGCCCGATATTAGTGCCGCCCCCCAGTTGGACGCTCATCAACAGCTCCACCGGATCATCAGCATGGTCGGTGAGATCTACCACCGAGGTGTCGAATACCACGAAACTCACCTGCAGCGATGGCAACCCGGCTAAAATCCCTCCCATGACAGCACTGTGAATAACGGAGTTAGCCATACTGCCGCTTTGATCAATGCAAAGAATCACGCGCCAGGGCAGGCGGCGCTCTACCCGTGAGAAGAATTTGACAGTCTGGATGATGAGCTGTTTGCGATCGCGATCATAGTGCTTCAGATTGTGGCGTAGAGTCCCTCGCCAGTCAAGATTTTGAGCCACTTTTAGGGGACTGTGCTGAAAGCGGTTGAGCTGACCCAAGAGGCGACGGCGAATATCATTTTCTAGCCGCTGCCGAATGTCTTCCACCACCTCACGCACAATCCGTCGAGCCGCCTGGAGCACTGCTTGCCCCTGCATTTGAGAGCGAAAGGTCAGCACCGCCTTGAGCAAATCCATATTGGGCTCCAGCTTCTCCAAGCTGGTCGGGTCGGTCACCAGTTCCGTCAGACCGTAGCGCTCAAGGGCGTGTTTCTCAATAATTTCGACAGTTTCTTGGGGAAACAGCTGGCGAATTTCAGTCATCCAGGTGGGCACATTGAGCTGGCTGGGATCTAAGCTACCCGGCTGTTTCTCGGTTGAAGCGGCGCCCGGCGTTGACGGCCCTCGCACCCCACGGCCCCGGTACTCCTGCCCATAAAGACAATCCAGCGCCTGCTCCATTCGCTGCTGAGCCGCCGTCATCTGACAGGGCAATTGGGCCTTGGCAAACCGCCCCAGTACATGTCGCCAGCGCACAATCGGATCAGTCTCTGTCATCCCTGACTCCCAACTCCATCCTAGTCCAGACTTTGACCGTAAGATAAGCATGGCCACACATCAAGTCCTCACCCACTGCCATCACCGAAATAGCATCCGCAATGTCGCCATCGATTGTGCACAGAACCGACTTATACCAATAACGATATAAAGGTGAGCAGAATAGATCCGCTGAAAGCCTTGCTGGGCAATAATTTATTATGTTCAGCTTCAAATCAAATTGGTATTAAAACGATGTATTTAAATCTTTTACGTTAATCCGGTTTTGTGTTCCTTTTTGGTAAAGAGCTTATCTGCAATTCTCGTATTGCAGTATGCTGACATTATAAATAACATAAATAACTTCTCAAAAATTGATTGGAATCTCTCTTTCAATCAATTTTTAATTGAGGCGATTGAGATCAAGAACAGCGACTAAGGGTGATCTCCTCCTGATTCCGCTGCCGTTAGGGTAAGGGTGCTGAACTCTCCATTGACACTGTTAACCTCACAGGACATTTTAATTCCGTTCATACCGTCAAAATTCTAATGAGGTGTATTTGCCCTGCTTGCAATCAACTTGATTGAAACCTGTCCTCAAGTTCTGATTTCTGATGAAGATTACACCTCCCTCAAAGAAGATAGAAGCTATCTTCGAAGCCTGTTTATG
This sequence comes from Pseudanabaenales cyanobacterium, assembly GCA_022360135.1. GTDB lineage: Bacteria > Cyanobacteriota > Cyanobacteriia > Phormidesmidales > Phormidesmidaceae > JAKSDM01. The sequence goes on from JAKSDM010000520.1 coordinate 3,835, forward strand.
GAGATTCAGGCTGTTTGCCCTGATACCTGTCATTTTCGGAATGCTGAGCACTTTGAATTTTTTTGTTGTTGGCAGCATCGAAATTCTGGAAGGTATCAACTCTAGCTTTTCTCACGACCATGTTGGCGGACAGTCTTTCACAAAAGTTGTCGCTGGCATTATTGGCGGTGTCGATCATTACTTAATCGGTATTGTGTTACTGATTTTCAGTTTTGGTATCTATGAGATCTTTATTTCTCCCATCGATATTAAATTCCGTTATAAAGACGTCAAAATACTGGAAGGCAATACCCTAGATGGACTCAAACATAAGATCTTGCAAGTCGTTATCATGGCGCTGATCATCGGTTTCTTTAAGAGAGCGTTGAGCATCCCAATTGGGAGTCAACAAGATTTACGGTCTATGGCTATCTCTATCCTGCTGATTGCGATCAGCAGTTATCTTGTGCACTTGCAATCTCACGGACAATCTCACGGACAATCTCACGGAGAACAACCTCAGGGGATGGAAGTCCTGACAGAACGATTGCGGCGCGAAAAGCATAAGCAAAAGCCCCCTAGCTCTGAAGCCGACTCGATTGCCAAGGCCAGCCAGCCAGCTATTTCGAGGCGGATGGAAAAGGAGCCGACCTTCAATGCCCAGCAGATCTCTGAATCAGAAAATTTTAAGCCGCCTCAGGATATTGGCGCCTTTATGGTTAACCGTCACAGTGATGACGCGCTGTCCCAGATTAGTGGTAATGAGGATGCGATCGCCTTCTATGAACTCCTAAAACCATTCATTACGGCTCATCTAGACGACGCCCAACAAGCTAAACAGATAACAGTCGATGTTGCTCAGGCGATCCTCGATTTGATTCAGCAACGGGCAATTCGCGACTGGACCAACAACGAGCATGTCCAGCAAGACATGCAGAGCGCAATCGACGATTATCTTTATGAAGTCGTCCATGATAAGCACAGGATTAACTTAACGCCTGACGCAATGGATGAGATTCTAGAAAAATCCTTGCAACTCGCCAAAAAACGCTCAAATCTGGTTCAATCACGGATTTCTATGGTGGAAAAAGGCTCTAGCCAAAAGGTCGCGAAGCGGAATTAGCGATAAAGTAGGAATTCTGTAAGGACTATCCAACTCCCCGAGGGTTCCGACTGAACCGTTCGGAACCCTGCCACACCGATCTCAGCATATCCAGAAAAACAAAGACCGCTTGCGGTAATAAGGCATTGGCGAGGATAGCCGCGCCAATAATTCGCTCAACCGGAACTGGCAAATTTCTCACCAATATCCCGGCTGGAATGGGTTCAGCCGCGAGTCGCGCCAGCACCGACGCCCCCAGTCCTTGTCTCACCATATTGAGAATGGTTGAATCCTCTTTAACTTCGTAGTCAACCTTAAGAGAATAGCCGAATTGCGATAGATGATCTTGCACCATCTGAGTATGCCGATGCGGATGGGCAGCCGGATTCATAATCATGGGATAGCTGACGAGTTGATCCCAGGATAAGGTAGTCCCTTCAAGGGTAGTGTCTGGCGGCAAAAGCGCCACAAACTCATCCCGGAACAACTCCCAGACTTCAAACTCGGCAGAAATTGGCAACAAGGTCAGCCCGATGTCAGCCCGCCCTTCTCGCAGCGCTTGTTCGACATCGGTGTAGTAATTGTGTTCCTCAATCGAAACCTTAATGGTTGGAAATTGCCGCCGAAATTGGGCAATCACCTCGGGTAACAGGTGAGTCGCCATGCTGCGCATGGACACAACCCGAACCTGACCACTTTGCAACCCCCTTTCTTGGTTGGCTTTTTCTCGCATTTCCGCCAACAACGCCAGGACTCTCAGGGCATCCTGAGTGATTGTTTCACCAATGGGGGTCAGCGTCGCCCCATGCCGCCCTCGGATCAGCAACACCACGCCCAATTCTTCTTCCAGCATGGCGATCGCATGACTGACAGCGGATTGGGAAATACCCAATTCTAGAGCCGCCGAACTGAAGCGTCTATGGGTGGCCACGGCGACTAAAGCTCGAAGTTGAGAAGTTTTTATTCGACTGTCGCCGAGTCCGTTCATTGAGACATTGAGTGGCGTAGAATTCTGGGGTTAGTTCGTCTATACAATTGTTTCTATCAATTTTATTGATCGAGGCTATCTACGGAATATTTTGATTTTCAATCTAGAGGGCATTTATATAACAAAATAACAAAGTTATGTTTTACTCAGAGTACCCGAAGATTATGACCCAGACGAATGTTGTTATTCGCCAGGCTCAACCAGACGATATCACGACCATTATGGAATTGATTCAGCTCAAAGCTGAATTTGATGGCTGTCCAGCATCCGTTGAAGCTACGGCTCAAAAGTTGGCAACCGACTTGTTTGGAGAAAAGCCCTTAGCGTTCGTTTTGTTGGCTGAAAACAATCGCTATCCTATTGGCTTCGCCACTTACCACTTTATAGCGTTTCCCGGTTGAATTGAATACATAATAGACAGACAGAAGATTTTGAGAGTGCATCGTTGAATGAAAACTTATTCCCTTGATATCCGGCAGAAAGTGATTGATGTTTATGA
>JAKSDM010000472.1 GCA_022360135.1 Pseudanabaenales cyanobacterium
CAAAAATATCCCACCTGGCTATGGAAGCCGAAGTGGTGCAGACCCATAGCGTCCGCAATCAGCCCTGTGAAGAAGACGTAGAGACTGCTGCCCATCAGCAGAATAATTACGACGTAGTCCAAATCACGTCGTTTCATAGGGGCTCCTGTTGCTTTAAGCCATTGTCCTAGACTTTCACATCATAAGCTGTTATCCATTGTCGAAAAAAATAGTTAAATATCTCTTGAGAACTTAGTTTTCAATTGCTGCATTAACCCATTTGCCGCCGCCATAGTTGTTTCCGTATCCAATCTTTCTAGGGTTTGCTCTAAAAGGGCGATCGGCAGACCTGTTAACACTTGTGAAACCTGAATAGGTTCATACAAGCCTATTTCTGTTAAACCGAATGCAAAGAGCCGCATCCCCTTCACGTCAATTACCCAATATTCTGGAATCTCTAAACTGGCATAAAGTTGCTTTTGTTCATCGAGATCTAAACTAAGCGTCGTATCAGCGATTTCTCCGACTAAATCCGGTAATCGATGATGAGTTAAATCAATCCGACGGGGTTCACCCGATCTCCATCTGGGGATATTTTCGCCTTTGTACAGCACTAAATCTGGAGCACAAGCTTGAGTGTCTGATCATCGGTAAACACCTCGTGAATCCGATTCAGTAGTCTTAGCCATGCTCTATGATAGCGTTCTGATTTCTAACCAAGCCCATTCTGATACTGCGATTGCGTCTAAAGAAAAATTGGCGGATGCGATACTAAACTAAACTCCTAAGGTAGACTCCTAAGATATTTGTGGGCGGTTTTCGTCTTCTAACCCCTTCATGACTCCAACCATCGACTTCCTCAGCCATCTCAATCCCTCTCAGCGTCAAGCAGTTGAACATTTCTGCGGTCCGCTCCTAGTGGTGGCTGGCGCCGGTTCAGGCAAGACCCGCGCCCTGACCTACCGGATTGCTAACCTGGTGCTGACCCATCGGGTGGATCCCGGCAATATCCTGGCGGTGACCTTTACCAACAAGGCCGCAAAGGAGATGAAGGATCGGATTGAGAAGCTATTTGCCGACCAAGCAGCCCAGCGGAAGCATGGCAAACCCCTGACTGCTCTGGCGGAGTATGAACAGATTAAGTTGCGATCGCAGGTCTATAAAACCATCACCAAAGATTTGTGGATTGGCACTTTCCACGCCCTTTGCTCTCGCATTCTACGATTCGACATTGAGAAATATCAGAATCCACAGGGGGATCAGTGGAAACGCAATTTCAGCATTTTTGACGAATCTGACGCCCAAGCTCTAGTCAAGACTATCGTCACCAGTCAGTTGAACCTGGACGACAAAAAGTTCAACCCGCGATCGGTGCGCTACGCCATCAGTAACGCCAAAAATCAGGGCTGGTCGCCCCAGGACTTTGAGCGGGAGCAGCCCAACTATCGGGGGCGGGTGATTGCCGAGGTGTATACCCACTATCAAAAATCTTTGGCGGAGAATAACGCCCTGGATTTTGATGATCTGATTCGGATTCCAGTCCAGTTATTTCGTCAGAACGAATCGGTTTTGGACTACTGGCATAATCGCTTCCGCCATATTTTGGTGGATGAATACCAGGACACGAATCGCACCCAGTATGACTTGGTGAGTCTGCTGGCGACC
>JAKSDM010000227.1 GCA_022360135.1 Pseudanabaenales cyanobacterium
CCGTTGGTTTAACTTCGTTCAGCGATCGCGCTATCTGGCTGCACCAGAGTCTGCCCGTACTCGTAAGGCTAAAGCGTCCCAAAACGCCCTCTATGCTTCTCTACTCAGCATCGTCCCCTTTATGGCGATCGGCGTCCTTTGCAATTATGGGATCGAGGTTGGTTTAGGTCGCAGTTGGGCCATTAGCGTTGGTATTATTGCTTGTATTGGCTCTGGCGTCTACGAATTGGGCCGCCGCAGCGGTCAAGCGTCGAGTTAAGTATCTGGCTTTTTCCAACAAACATCTTCGAGTAGAGGCGGGGGTAGGGTATAGGGGGTAGAGGGTGTTGATTCGCTTCAGCCTGGTTCGTGGTCGCTTGTCAACTCCTGACCTAGGGGATTTAACTCCTGAGCTAAATCGCTGGTGTCCTGGGGCTGACTGACCATAGAGGCGCCCAACTCAACTTGTCTCGCGTTGAGTAGAGAGCAAACGGTCTCATCGCTGGTTTGGCTAAAGTCTTTGTACCATAAACTAATTGAGTGGAGCTGTTCTGGGGCTTGCAGGCAAACCACCTGATCTACTTCGGCCTCTAAAGCGTTAAGGGTTGTAGGCGAAGCAACCGGAACCGCAATCACAATTTTGGCGGGCTGCTGATGTTTTAGAATGGCGATCGCCGCCCGCAGGGTTGACCCCGTTGCGATCCCATCATCTACTAGTAGTAGGGTGCAATTTTGTAGGTTGGGGCAGGGGCGATCGCCTCGGTAACAGCGATCTCGCCGTTCTAACTCGGCCTGTTCTTGAGCGGCTACCTGCTCAATCATCTGGTCAGAAATGTCCAGCCAATCCAACACACTGCGATTGAGAATGCGCACACCGTTGGTTGCGATCGCCCCCATCGCCAACTCTTTCCGTCCAGGTGCGCCAAGCTTCCGCACCAAGCAGATATCCAAGGGTAGGTTAAGCATTTTAGCCACCTCAAAGGCCACCGGCACTCCCCCTCGCGGCAGCCCCAAAACAATGGTATTTTCACAGTTGGCGTAAGCGGTCAACTTTTGAGCCAGCAGTCGACCCGCCTCAGCTCGATTATAAAACTGCATCGCTACTCCGCCAAGACATTGCCTTAAGCTTATCGCTTCAGGCGCCAAGTGACCGTTGGACGGATCAATTGAGGGATGATTATAGATCAGTAACTATCATCACATCCAAGTGAAAATTGCCATAGGAGCAATGAATCGCCAAAATCAGCGCATTCTTTTGCTGTTAAGTATTGTCATTCTAGGAACGGCTCTGCGTTTTTGGGCCTTAGGCTCTAAACCTCTCTGGCATGATGAACTCTACACCGCCCTGTATAGCCTCGGAAAAACCCCCAGTGATATCCCCATGGCGATGGTTTATCCGGTTACGCAGCTGCGATCGTTGCTCACCCTTGATCCCACCCGCACCCCGCGAGATGTGGTAGAAGGGCTGATCACCCAGAGTAGCCACCCGCCGCTGTTCTTTCTATTGATGCATGGATGGCTAAGCTGGATAGGCAGTTCTACATGGCG
>JAKSDM010000326.1 GCA_022360135.1 Pseudanabaenales cyanobacterium
CAACAGGCCATCGCTATTAGGATCTTGGGCTAAAACGTCTAGGGCTGCGCCGTAACGCTCGGGGGGCGCGTCGCCCAGAATATCAATCGGATTCTGACGACTCCAATAAGGCGGCAACACCGCATCGAGAGCATTCAGGGTGTCAGGGACGAGGGGGGCCAATTCGCCGCCGCCCCGAATCAGGGCGTCGGTGGCTAAGACGCCCGGTCCTCCGGCATTGGTTAGAATTGTCAAGCGCTTGCCCTGAGGGCGGGGCTGTTTACCCAGAACCTCCGCCAAATTAAACAATTCATCAATGGTGTTGACCCGCAGCACGCCGCAGCGCCGAAACGCGGCATTCAGCACCTCATCACTCTCCGCCAAGGCCCCGGTGTGGGAGGCGGCCGCTTGGGCCGCCACCTGGGTCCGGCCCGATTTGATCACAATAATCGGCTTACTCAGGGCCACCTCCCGAGCGGCTGAGAGAAACGATCGGGCATTACCAATCGTTTCCATATAGATCACGATGCTGCGGGTGGCGGGATCATCGCCCAGGTAATCAATCAAATCGCCCCAATCCACATCCAGCATCGAGCCGATGGACACAAAGGCGCTAAAGCCGACGTTTTCCCGCAGGCTCCAGTCCAGGATCGAGGTGCAGAGCGCTCCACTTTGGCTAATAAACCCGACATTGCCAGGACGGGCCATGGCCCCAGCAAAGGTTGCATTCAAGCCATTGGTCGGGCGCATTAGCCCCAAGCAATTAGGGCCTAGCACCCGCACCCGGCGGCGTTGAGCAGTAGCCCAAACCGCTTGTTCCAAAGCTATCCCGGCGGCGCCAATTTCCCTAAAACCAGCGGAGAGGATAATGATTCCTTTCACCCCTGCGACGCCGCATTCGTCAATGATTTCCGGCACTTTTTGGGCCGGCACCGCAATGATCGCCAGATCGACGGCCTCAGGCGCAGCTCCAATCGTTGCATAGGTCTTGATTCCCAATACACTGACGCGGGTCGGATGCACCGGAAAGACCGTGCCGCCAAAGGGATTGCTAATCAAATTCCATAGGAGGGTGCGGCCAACACTGCCAGGGCGTTCGGTGGCGCCAATGACGGCAATGGTTTGGGGGGCAAACAAGGGGGTGAGGGGTTGGCGATCGCAGCGAAGGATATCGTGGGCTGGGTCTGACCAGTAAGGCTGGCTCTGGCGAGGAGAATCAGGTATGTTTTCACTTACATTGAGCATGATTGATTATGGGGCGCCAAACTCTTCTAGAATTGCGAATTCATAGTGATTCTCACTTGAATTGAACACATCTCGGTCAAGTGAGGGTGTTGGATGGTGGGTATAGTTAATGCAAAAGAAAACCGCTATATAACCTTAGCGGGGGTGATTTGTTTTACACTGTCACGACGAGGCTCTGACAACGCCACTTTATCTTACTTACAACTTTTCACAATACCGCTTTCACGGACAACCTGATCTCTTACAGGTTATACCTAAAATAAGTACCTGTGCATTGAAAATTTCAATGAGACCAAGTGTCATTCCGAGCTTGGCGAGGAATCTCAATCTCCCGCTAAAGTCTGAGATGTCTCGATTCCACTTCGCTCCACTCGACATGACATTCTGTGGTTACTGCGTATCGACTTTGTAA
>JAKSDM010000451.1 GCA_022360135.1 Pseudanabaenales cyanobacterium
GCAGGAGCCGCTCCCCTAGAGGCCAAACAATTCAATAGTCATGAGTCGCTCGTCGACCATTTGAAGCAGATCGTTCAACCCGGCGATCGCATTCTATTCAAGGCATCCCGCGCAATCGCACTGGATCAAGTAGTGGATCAACTTCGGCAACACCTAACACCGACATCTCTAATCTCCAACTCGTGACTTAGAATATAAAGATCTGACATATCTTACATCCTGAGTGCTTGCCTTTACCCGTGGTTCTGACACTTAGTTCTGAACAGGCTGACGCTATTCGATCCCATGCAGAACGCACCTATCCAGAGGAGTGTTGCGGTCTTTTGGTAGGTCGATTGAATTTATCGTGCAATCAATCAGAGGCTCGATTTTTGAGCCAGATCATTCCGGTTGAGAATGATTGGACGCCAGCGTTTGAAGACTTGCCAGAAACCTTGGGGGCTGATTTAAGCGCTGAGTTCACTGCTGATATAGAGCCGCCATTGGGCAAATCTCGGCGTTACTGGATTAACCCTAAAGACCTATTGGCGGCTCAACGGTATGCGCGCGATCGCAACCTTGATATTATCGGAATCTATCACTCTCATCCCGATCACCCCGCCATTCCCTCAGAATGCGATCGGGCGCAAGCTTGGCCTGAGTATTCTTACCTGATCGTCTCCGTCCAACAAAACCAAGCGACGGACCTCAAAAGTTGGCGTCTAGACCGCCATCATCAATTCCAACCCGAACCGCTCATGCTTTCCCAACAACCTCCAAATTTTACTCCCTTGACAGGCGCTCATCCCTAACTTCTAAAAAATCAAGTCCAAAATCCAACCCCTAGTCCCTCATCTCCTAATCTCTACCAATCCTTATGCTTAATCCCAATCTGAATGAAATTCAACTGACCAAAGACGATTACGAACGCTACTCGCGGCACATTATTTTGCCGGAGGTGGGCCTCGAAGGTCAGAAAAAACTCAAAGCCGCCAGCGTTTTATGCGTCGGCACAGGCGGCTTAGGGTCCCCTTTGCTGGTGTATTTAGCGGCTGCCGGTATTGGCCGCATCGGCATTGTCGATTTCGATGTTGTCGATTACTCCAATCTACAGCGACAAATTATTCACGGGACTTCTTGGGTGGGTAAGCCTAAAATTGAGTCCGCCAAAAATCGGATTTTAGAGATCAATCCCCATTGTCAAGTCGATCTATATGAAACCCGATTGAGTGCTGAGAACGCCCTGGATATTCTGAGGCCCTATGACATTGTGGTCGACGGCACCGACAACTTCCCCACTCGTTACCTGGTTAACGATGCCTGCGTAATGCTGGATAAACCCAACGTCTATGGGTCTATCTTTAGGTTTGAAGGTCAGGCCACCGTCTTTAACTATGAAGCAGGTCCTAACTATCGAGACCTCTACCCCGAGCCGCCGCCGCCGGGATTGGTGCCCTCTTGCGCTGAAGGAGGAGTGTTAGGGGTTTTGTGCGGTATTATTGGCACGATTCAAGCCACTGAAACGGTCAAGATCATCTTAGGGCAAGGCTCCACTCTCAGCGGTCGTCTCCTGCTCTATAACGCCCTTGAAATGTCTTTCCGAGAATTGAAGCTGCGCCCGAATCCAGAGCGTCCTGTGATTGAAAAATTGATCGACTACGAAGAGTTTTGTGGTATTCCTCAAGCCAATATGGAAGAAGCCAAGCAACAAGCAGAACTGGCTGAAATGACTGTCCAGGAACTGAAGCAATTACTGGATAGCAATAGTGACGATTATGTTTTAATCGACGTCCGCAATCCCAATGAATATGAGATTGCCCAAATTCCTGGATCTGTTCTCATTCCGTTGCCAGACATCGAAAATGGGAGTGGGGTTAAAAAGGTGCAGGAAGTGCTGAACGGACATCGCCTGATTGCTCACTGCAAGATGGGTGGGCGTTCGGCCAAAGCCCTTGGCATCCTTAAGCAGTCAGGTATCGATGGGATCAATGTCAAAGGCGGCATTACAGCCTGGAGTCGAGAGATTGATCCTTCAGTGCCTGAGTATTGATATTGGGGATTTAGAAGTCAGAAGCCAGGAGTCAGAAAATTTACTGGCTGCTGGCTTTTTGTATGAGATCGGGGGGGATACACAGCTGGAATGCTCCACAACGTCTCTACGGGCTAATATCGGGCTTATCCGAACAGTATTGCCTCACCATCCGCCCTGCAACACCCACGTTTGGAATTGCGAGCATGACCAATGACAAATGCCAGGTGACCAATGACAAATGGCGTTAATATAGGGCGGCAATAGACTGCATCGGTGTTTTCTGAGTTGATGTAGTCGCCTATTTAGACGCAACCAGGAGGCAAACCATGGGAAATTTTAGGTGGCGCTTGTTCTTATCTGCTGGTTTTTGGCTGGTGTTAGGGGCGAGGGCTAGTTTTGCCTTACCGGGTCAAACCATTAACGAAGTGGAATCCTGGATTCAGGCGCATCCCACCCTCAGACCTGAACCGGGGGAGCGATTGTTAGTCCGCTACAGCGATACGCCAGCTCAACGGTTCGTCTTCCAAGCCTCTGTTTTGGCTCCGGGTCGGATAGGCCTAACGGGTAATGGGGTGGTCATTCGCAGCGAGCGCCTGCAACTCTTCGACATGATTAATGGGGTTACTTTTAACCGCCTGGAAGAGTCCCTGAGAAGTATCTATGGCGCTGATGTTTATTCAGATTTCAGGCGCTCTGTCACCGTCTACGCCTATCCCAATAAATCCACACCCCCTTCTCGTAATCCAGATTTATTGTTACAAGGTGAGTTACGAGAAGGGGTTCGTTACGCTTATTGGGTAGAAATCGCTTCTAATTCAGAGGGCGTTATTTATACAGGTCGAATCAATGTCTTGCTGAAAGAAGATTTGGCTCCATTGCAGGAACATCTTCAGCAGGCTGGGCAGAGGTAGATGAATGGAGTAGTGGGGAGTGGGTGATTTTCATCCTTCATCCTTGCTCTCTTTCTATTCAGTTCATTGTTACCTTGATAGGCGAAAAGTTTGTGACTTAGACGAAAGTCTAATAGGCGTAGACGAAAATCTAGTAGTATTATTTTTTCACAATGGAGTAAGTAGATAGGGTGCAAAACAGGATCAGTTTAGGTTTTATAAATCGTTCATATTCCCCTTCTGGATAGAGATTCTGACGAACTTATATCTGCATTACACGCATTTGTTAAATTGAGGAATAAATTTGATGAGTAAAAATCAGTCCCAAACGGAAACCACAGAGCAGTCTCAAGAACCCAATAAGGACACAACCAATACAAATATATTGGGGGCCGCCGCCTCACAGCCGCATCGTCTCGATTCGCGCAATACGATTAGACAGCAACCGATCAGATTGGCAGAGGTAGTTTCGGCGAGATTCGCGCGACGCGATTGACACGGCGGTGACTTTGACTTAAAGGATTAGAAATTGACCTGCTGCTTTTGGGTCAAACACATTGCAATACCCTTTGTATAATAGGCTGCCTCATTGATAAACATAGGCCAGACAGTCGATTCCCCCTGATAGAAAATAGGGGTTCCATCTAATCTCAAAAACATCGGATCGCCTGGATGCAACGGTTCATAGTCCCGGTTTTGTAGTTGTGGATGGATCATGGCCTGGATTTCCCCCTGAGCATCTTTCGGATAGTCAATCACGCTCAAATGCTGATGCAGGGTGAGAGTATTTTCCACCGCTAAATCTTCTCCCTGGTTGTGCATTTCGAGGTAGTCCAGCACAGTATGAATGAACGCCTCCATTTTTTGGAGGCATGCTGCATTTAAAACTCCCTGGGCAATCGGGCCAATCTCAAGTGCAAAGCCCAATTCGCAGAGAGAGTTGAGAAAGCCGTTTTCGCGCCCCGGTTGGGCCCAGCAATAGACCTTGACCAAAGGGTTTATTTTACTGAGATAAGCCGCCAGTTTGAGATTGAAGGGATGACGGTTCACTAGAATAAGCGTCAGCCCCATATTAGCGGTAGTGCTGTGCAAATCCAGTAGAAAATCCATCTGAGCCTTTCCTTTTGAACCCAGTATTTGATTCAGGGTCTTCGCCCGCATAGCTTCATGACTGGAGAGCGAGGCATCTTGCAAATCGCGCTGGAGAAAACAGCGGTTCAAGTCCTCATCAATGTAACGTCTTACAGCGTCAAAGGCTTTGGGATTGCCCAGCACCGTTAAGGTCTCAAAACTGGTTCGTTTAACCAGATCTGGGAACTGTTCAAACTTTTTGATGAGGTAAGCTCCTGTAAACTCGTTGCCGTGGGTTCCTCCCACAATGGCGACTCGACGGATTGATTTCACAATGACACCGATCCCTCCAGGCATCGATTATTCTTGTTGGCTGGCGTCCTTTGCCCGATTACCTTGGCCAGATACGGTTCATGCTGATGGAGTTGGGTTCTGACATCTGTAGTAATCTCGTCTCTTTACAGAAATTGTAAAGGGTAGGGTTCAGGGGCGATCGCTTGAACGATATTTGTCGCCCCCTGGGCATCATTATCAGCAATCAAGATAAGCTAGATAATAAAGGATTGCCTTAGTGTAAATGAAAATCCTCCTAATCTGGCTAATTCAGGGTTACCGGCGCTTGATCTCGCCCATGTTTCCACCAACCTGCCGCTTTCAGCCGACCTGTTCACAATATGCCCTAGACGCAATTGAACGATTTGGTATGGTGCGGGGGAGTTGGTTGGCGATCCGGCGTATTCTGCGTTGTCATCCTTTTCACCCCGGTGGATATGATCCTGTGCCAGATTTGTTTTGGACAGTAGATAAAACTTCTTTGACAAAGGCTATGGCCCAATCTCAGGATAATCCACTGAGAGATAAAACCTTGTAACCTATAATGAGTCCAAGGAGGACTTTATATGGTTAAGTTCTGCAAGACTTTGGTTCGCCAATCGCAGATAATCCAGCTGCTAGTCCAAACATTTTTTCAGTGGCGCCAGGACGAGTATATGGAAATGACCCTGCCGTCATCGTCTTATCAGATCGCCAGAAAGCTTAACAGTTGGAATAGTCCACACCGCAATACTTCAGATAGGTTGGAGCCAAGCGTGGCTGACTGACATCGAGCCGCTTACC
>JAKSDM010000224.1 GCA_022360135.1 Pseudanabaenales cyanobacterium
GAGACTTGGCCACGAGCCGGGTTTGACTCATTTCAGACTTCTCTGTCGCCGGAAATACCTCTGTCAACTCTGGTCCCTCGGGCCGTTGGCGACGTAGACTGAACCCGCTGCCGCCACAAATAATCCAGTTGAGGTGGGCGTCGGCATGACCGGTATCCACTGTACGCAGGTATTCAAAACAGTGGGCGTGCCCGGATAACACCAAATCCACCAGGGGGCGTCCCCCGGTCAGATCCGCCACCGCCTCAGCCACCCTATCCAAGACCCAGCGCAGATGATGACGCACCGCCAGGGTCTGGCCCTGACGCCACTTGGTGACCTCGCTGACATAGGGCGGATGATGAAAATAAATCAGCCGTCCTCGCACCCCAGGTGTATTCCAGGACTCAATCAGCCGTTGCCGCAGCCAGTCTAATTGCTCTACATCAACAGCCAGGACGCTGTTGGCGGTGAGTTGCTTGTCGATATCCCGCTTAATCTCCGCTATTTGCTCCAATTTGGCCTTCAAATCATTAATTCGCTCCACGTCGGCGGGCGCATCGGGTTGCAACTGAGCCGCTTCCTCGAATAGCTGCCGCTCTTGCTGCTCCATAGCTTTACGATGGGCCGCTAGCATTTGGCGGTAGCGTTCCCCATCCGGCCCTGCGGGCAGGGGCGATGGCGCATTGAAGGTGCTGGAATCGAGGGCGAAAAAGTCAATTCCGCCATAGCGGAAGGTGTAATAGCGGTTGGGTAGGCGGGTGAACTGACCTGGCTGGTAATGGAGGCAGCGGCCCATCTCTGTTGTCGCCGGGTAATGGCGATCAAGATGTTGGCTTAACTGGGTCGGCGCCTCCACTGCCTTGAGATAGTCTAGAAAGGCGCGGGCATAGGCGTCCCCTTGATCAGACCCATGCCAACCCATATTGAGCGCTAATCGAAGCCCGAACAGCCGACGTAGCGGTCGTGTAGCCTGAAACAACAAACCATAGACCCGGGGCAAATCATAGTAATCATGATTTCCCAGAACGGGTAGGAACGGTTGCTTAAAGACCATGCGATCGTAGGCGATCCGCTCCGGTTGCTCACCCCCTAATAGCCATTCTCGGTAGGGCTTGATGAAGTTGTCGGGATATTGCTCACTCGATCCGATCTGGTAAATCACGTCCCCTGTATGCAATAGAAACCGACAATCCTGATGATGCGGCAGCATATGTTCGGCAATGCGCCGCTGGGGGTGGTGATCGGGATGGAGCCCTGACCCACTATCGCCAATGACTAAAAAAGAGAATGTCGGCTTATCAACTTGGCCGTCGTCTATCACCAAGCGAGTTTGGTCAATGCCCCGTTCACGGATGAGCGGATGCCGCCACCGTACTCGCTCCTTCATCTTGGTAATTTTGAGAGCGATCGCAGGTTCAAGAATATCAGGCATGACTAACTAAGTAAGCAGCTGCCTCTAAGGTACAGCGTACATCCTTATAATTGCGGACACCTTGGCGTTGATCCCAAAAAACAGTGTTAAGAGAAGGGGGGGAAGCTGAATTTAGGAGGCAGAATAGCCCTAGCTCAGACCTAATCACAAAACTTCATACCATGCGCCCTATTCGTACCTTTAACGTTACCCCGGCCTTGCCTCAAAGACTGGAGCCTTTACGCAAGTTAGCCTACAACCTTTATTGGGATTGGGATTTTGAAACCACAGACCTATTCCGGCGATTAGACCCAGATTTGTGGGAATCCAGCCGCTACAATCCAGTCCTGATGTTAGGCGCCATCAACCAGTCCCGTCTCCAGGAAGTCTCAGAAGATGAAGGGTTTCTGGCCCAGCAAGATCGGGTGGCTCAGCGTCTAGATGGCTATCTAAAGGAACGGACCTGGTATCGCAAGCACCGATCTAACCCCCAAGCCGATGAGTGTTTTGCCTATTTCTCAATGGAGTTTGGTCTCACCTCCTGTATGCCGGTTTATTCCGGTGGATTAGGCGTCCTAGCAGGCGACCATCTCAAATCCGCCAGTGATTTAGGACTCCCCTTGGTCGCCGTCGGTCTCCTGTATCAAGAGGGCTATTTTGCTCAATATCTGAATGCCGATGGCTGGCAGCAGGAGCGCTACCCGATCAACGACTTCTACAATATGCCCCTGCACTTGGAACGCGGCCCTGACGGGTCAGAGCTTCGTATCACCGTGGACTATCCTGGTCGAACCGTGTACGCCAGGATTTGGCGGGTCCAGGTAGGAACCGTGCCCCTTTACCTGTTGGATACCAACATTGAGCCGAATAACCAGTATGACCAGGATATTTGCGATCGCCTCTACGGCGGCGACATCGACATGCGGATCCACCAAGAAATCATGCTGGGTATTGGCGGTGTGCGAATGTTGAGGGCGCTTGGCCTGAAGCCAACAGTCCATCACATGAACGAAGGCCACTCGGCCTTCCTAGCCTTGGAACGCATCCGTATCCTGATGGATGAGCAAGGACTAAGTTACACCGAGGCCCTGCAAATGGCCCCCGCTGGACAGCTGTTTACTACCCATACGCCCGTACCGGCTGGGATCGACCTCTTTCCCCCGGATAAGGTGCTCTATTACTTGGGGCATTATGCGAAGCGATTCGGCTTATCAGACGAGGAGTTTTTGGCCCTAGGACGTGAGAATACGGGGGATTTCTCCGCCCCGTTTAGTATGGCGGTATTGGCGATCAAAACAGCCACGTTTGTGAACGGTGTGAGTAAACTACATGGGGAAGTCTCTCGCCATATGTTTGGCGGACTCTGGCAAGGGCTGCCCCTGAGTGAGGTTCCGATCACGTCGATTACCAATGGGGTCCATGCTCGCAGTTGCGTCGCCAAATCGACCCAAGCGCTCTATGACCGCTATCTGGGTCCCAACTGGTCCGAGGCGGGACCCGATAAATCCCTCTGGGAGCGGGTTGATTCTATTCCCGATGAGGAACTCTGGCGCAACCATGAATTATGTCGCTCCCAGATGGTGATGTCGGTACGGGAACGATTGCAGAAAAGTTTGCGCGATCGCGGCGCCTCTCCCCTGGAAATTGATCAAGCTCAAGAGGTATTAGATCCCGCTGTTCTCAGCATCGGGTTTGCCCGTCGCTTCGCCACCTATAAGCGGGCGACCCTGTTTCTGCGAGACGTCGAACGGATTCGAAAAATTCTGAAAGGATCCGGTCATGGTCAACGAGTTCAGTTTGTGATTGCCGGTAAAGCCCATCCCAAAGATATGCCCGGTAAAGAACTGATCCGCAAAATTATCCATTTCACCAAAGATGAGGACCTCAGTCGCTCTATCGTATTCGTGCCTAACTACGACATCCATGTATCGCGAGCAATGGTGGCCGGATGTGATGTTTGGCTGAATAACCCGCGTCGTCCTAGAGAGGCTTCGGGCACCAGCGGCATGAAGGCGGCGATGAACGGCTTGCCGAACTTGAGTGTGCTAGACGGTTGGTGGGACGAAGCCGACTACGTTCGCACCGGTTGGCCGATTGGCTATGGGGAGAATTACGATGATCCCGAATACCAGGATGACGTAGAGGCGAACGCATTCTACGAGCTATTAGAGAAGGAAGTCATTCCGCTGTTTTATGACCGGGATAAGGAAGAAATCCCCCGGGGTTGGGTCGACAAGATGAAGGAAGCCATTCGCCTGAACACCCCCATGTTCAATACCGCCCGCATGGTTAAGGATTATGCGACGCGGGGATACTTTGCCGCTAGCGATCGGGCCCACAATCTCTCAGTTGATCAGTACGCCCCCGCTAAGGAACTGGCCCATTGGCATACCCGACTGACTGAATTCTGGTACGGCATGAAGATTGATCAGGTGAATATCTCTGAACCAACTGATCTCAGAGTCAATCAGAAGTTCAAAGTGGAAGCCCATATCCATCTGGGTGCGCTAACCCCAACCGATGTGCAAGTAGAACTGTACCAGGGATCGGTTGAAATCGACGGTGAAATCCACAGCGGCGTCCCTACTGTCATGCCCTACCAAGGGCATGACGCCAATGGCAAGAGCCTCTATACAATCGAAGTTACCTATACCCGCAGCGGTCTTCAAGGACTTTCAATGCGAATCTTGCCCAAGCATGAGAACCTCAGCAGCCCCTACGATCCCAAGCTTATTCTCTGGGCTCAACCCGATGAGGTCTCTATTAAGGTCGGCTCTGAAGGTGCGGAGAAGCCGTTGGTTGAGGAGCCGATGGCGACGGCGATCTAAAGAGAGGGGTGTAGGGTATAGGGTGTGGGGTGTAGGGGAAGAGAGGTGTAGGGTTGGTGGAATGTTGGCTCTGGATTCCAAACTACTCGCTACACCTGCCTGCTACTCCCACACTCACAATTCCTCATTACACCCTTAACTCCTAGCAATTTCCCGCTCCCGCTTTTCGTTTTTCAAACTTAGTTGATTGAGGTAGCGAATATGTTGTGTAGATCAAGATTCATATAGAAGCGATAGTTTCACGAGGTTTGTTCGTAAAATTATATACATGCAACTAGTTGTTAATTGCTGGTTGCTTATTTTCTGCTTTGAGGACCTAATCTTGAGTTCCAAATACAAGAGTTCCGAATATAAGGCTGGCCTTCGTAAGCGCGTTAAATTAACTAATTCAGAGCATCTCTATAACGTTCAAGATGCAGATGGCTCGCAAATCCCTTACGACAAAGCGGACGGACGGCAACTGTTTAACCACTATCGTCACCGGATGACGAATTATGACGAAGTGCTAGGGGGGATTCGCGCAGAACAAGAAGGCGCCATAACGGGAAGACAGGAAAAGCAGATTGCTGTAGCAGCGGCAGAGCAAATTCTCGAAAAGTATCGGGACGAGCACGTCAAGGTCATTCAGGATAGTCAGACTAAAGGCAGATTTATAAAATCACTGTTCGAGCGACTTGGCGTTAGCACCGCTTCCGCTTTGTCGAAAATGTTGGATTCGTGGTCTGAGAAAATCAAGGAAGTAGGCAAGCTGGAGAACAGTCAGAGATCTCTGCAAACCTGGAATGATACCTACCGTGTCCAGCGTGAGCTGATAAAAAACCTGCTAAAACAGGAAAATGTTTCGGCAGACATACAGGCCAAGGTCAATCTCATATATGGAACACGCTCAGTCAACAAGGCAATCGATTTAGGATCTAACTTCTTCAATCTTGAGAGATCGGAGACCTTGAAATTGATCAAGTCTGTTGTCCGTTATGCCAAGTTTTAAGGGGGCCATCATGAAAATGGCTGAAATCAAGCAGGAAGTCTACAAGCTGACCAGCACGAAAACCACTAAGGAACTCAAGAGGGAACATCCTGAGTTAACGCGAGGACATGATCTACGTTACAAAGCTCATTGGTTGATGATACTTGAGCGGCTCCGTGCGCTGAAACAAATTCCTGATATAAGCCTGGCTGATTTGGAGCAATCTGAACAGATGCTTAAAGCGTCTTTGTTCAAAGTTGGTTCTATGGCAGGCTTAAATGATGATGAATTGGAGCTGGATTGGCAGCGCATCCAACTTGAGGCGCAGATAGCAGACATTCATATCGAGGAGTTGCAGCTATAGTTCCTTGCAGTGAGCTAGTGCAAGCCTTTGGAAATAATCCATTAATTTAGAGTGACTCAGAGATTACTTAAACCTCATCTGTATTGAGACCCGTAGTTTTGCCCTCAACCTAAATCCCTCTCACCGAGGGAGAGGGGCTTTGAATCTGGCTCCCCTTCGCCTTCCGGGAGAAGGAGTTGGAGAATGAGGGCTTTCAGGATATAACACAACTCTCTAACTTGTGTATGCTCTAGCACAGCGTGGGGAAACTCCAGGTTTCAAGTTGGACAGGGTTTAAGAATCGATTTCACTATTCTCCCTAGCTGATGGATTATCTTTAGAATTCATGACTAGTATTATTACCCCATTCAAGTGGTGTTTACCTGATCCTCAACCTAGAGAGAGCGATTGTCTATATTTGGACAGTCCCAGAACATTTGCCAGCATAGAAATAATGGCCATTACAAGTTGGCCTAGTTTTTCGCGGCACATAATAGCAAAGATGTGTACATTCGTTGGGTCGAGCTGCCCGAGTGGCTTTTAAATTCCCCCACACCCTAACTCCCCTTCCTCTCTCCCCTCGGCATTGGCACCACAATATATCCCGAGGCCAGATCGCCTAGCACCCAATTGCGAGCTGCGCCCCAATACCACCAGTGGGCGGCTACGTAGGCGCAGATTAGACTGTCAAGTTTGTCTTCTAGGGCTTTTAGGGCGTTGCCTTGAGTTGGAATGGCGGGGAGGGCGTCAGCCGGGATGACTAGCGGGGGATCCAGGAGCGGCAGTACCGTAAGGATATAGTCCCTAAGTTTAGTCAGCTCAGCCCGACGATCAGCAAGTTTGCCTTTTTTGTATTTAAGAATGCGCTTCAGGCTGAATAGCTGAATAGTGGCTGGGTGAGGAAAGACCTCGATTTGGTAGCGTCCCAGACATTGAGGTTTAATCTCAGGGGCATGATTAAAGCCCCGCGCTTCCAGGCTCAGACCGAATTGGACAATTCGCTCAGCAAAGGGACGATTCAGGTTGGCCGGGTAGCAGCCAGCGTGGTATTTACCGAAATATTTATGGGTCAAGCGATCCGGAAGCCGCATCCCGGTTTGGTTAGGGATCAAGGTGGGGGCGTCAACCGCGATCGCCCCCGATCGCCCTGCTGGTGTGGACCTATCGACCCAGTCGATAATATCTGCGATCGTCTCTTTACGCTGGAGATCCAGCAAGATTAGTTTGCCATCCCGCCAATCTAGACAGCATAAACCGCTCGGGCCTGACTGCCAGCCGAGATCAATGCCCAGGAAGTTCACCTTACTCCTTCTGAATCAGGCGTTGGTAGTTCTGCTTCAGTTGCATATGGTTCTCTGAGATGCGTTCAGATAGATGCTTTTCAACTTGACAAAGTTCTTGCCAGAAGGAAGCAGAGCGCCGAGCTGATACAACCTCTCGCCAGAGAATGCAAATCATCTCGACCAATTCTGGGTTGTCCGCATCCAGCTGATCATGCAGCGCCTCGAAGAGCTGATGGGCTTGCTGTTGAGTTTGTGTTTCTGAGCTTTGAGACAGTTTGATGGCTTCCCGCAAAGTGCTAACGGGGTTGTTAATGGCCGTTTTGTTCATAGGGCTAAAAAGGAAATCTCTACGACAATTGTGAAAAGGAAATCTACGTATTTCCTGGCCTGCTCTTATAGAATCTTTACAGCTGATATATACAATGTTTAATGAACTTAGGCAAAGTCTCAGACGAACAAAATCCCCATCGACTATCCATAAAATCTCTAAACAGATTACCTGGCCTAGGTTTCAAGACCCTAAATAATCTTTAAGTTTTTTATTTCCAGCTGTCTTCGCTGTTATGGTCACACCATCATCCAGTTAACCCTTTACAGTAGCGCCTCATTCTTAGTCCCCGGTCCTCACTTCAAAACTGAGTACTCTCTATAAGTAGCCTTTATAAAAAGTAGACAGATATATGGGTAAACAGCGTATTCTATCAGGCATCCAGACAACCGGCGCCCTCCACCTGGGGAACTACCTGGGAGCTATTCGTAACTGGGTAGAGCTGCAAAAGGAATATGACAACTTCCTCTTCATGGCGGATTTGCACGCCATCACAGTTCCTCACGACCCGGCTAAGCTAGCTGAGAACACTTTCAAGGTGGCGGCGACTTATATCGCCTGTGGTATTGATCCAGAGCGTTCTACAATATTTGTCCAGTCCCATATTTCTGCACATAGTGAGTTGGCTTGGTTGCTCAATTGCATTACCCCCCTTAACTGGTTGGAGCGGATGATTCAGTTTAAGGAAAAATCCATCAAGCAAGGGGAAAACGTCAGTATTGGTCTACTCGATTATCCTGTTTTGCAAGCGGCGGATATTTTGCTATACGAGCCTGATCAGGTACCTGTCGGAGAAGACCAAAAGCAGCATCTGGAGCTGACTCGGGATATCGCAACCCGCCTCAACTTCCAGTATGGGGCCGAGGAAAGCCCGATTCTAAAAATCCCGGAACCTTTGATCAGGGCCGAAGGCGCCCGGGTCATGAGTTTGACAGACGGCTCCCGCAAAATGTCTAAGTCTGACCCGTCGGAGATGAGCCGGATCGAGCTACTTGACCCACCAGAGGTGATCCAGAAGAAAATCAAGCGTTGCAAGACCGATCCCATTCGAGGTTTGACGTTTGATGATCCGGAACGTCCAGAGTGCAACAATTTGCTGGGTCTCTACACACTGCTGTCGAATCAGTCTAAGGAATCTGTGGCGGCAGCCTGTCGAGATATGGGGTGGGGACAGTTCAAGCCGCTGCTGACTGAGGCCATGATAGAAACCCTGAGGCCGATTCAGCAGCAGTATCAGACACTCTTGGCGGAGCCAGGGCATCTGGAGTCAGTCTTGCGGCAGGGACGAGAGCAGGCGGAAGTCATTGCCAATCAAACTCTCGCCAAGGTCAAAACCGCCCTTGGCTTTTCAATCCCTTTGTAGGTTGTATAGCGTTCTCGTTTGTGTAGAATACATCTCAGTCAAGACAGGGGGTAGGGTAAAGGGTATAGGGTGTAGTCCATGCAAAGGTAAGCTGCTATATACTACTTGCCAACCAGAGAAAGCTTTTTCGCTTGGCGCGCCACAGCTTGGTAAAGGGGTGTTTGAAGTATAGGGTGTAGGGTGTAGGGTGTAAGAACGCCGCTTTTGTCTTGTGATTTTACGGTTCATTATCCTGACGGTTGATGTCCATTGCTAAACATTTAGAGGCGACTTCGCCTGCGCCCAGCAATCGTTTTCGCCAGGCTGTTCAAACGGGGCGATTTTTGATTACGGCTGAGGTGACGCCGCCTAAGGGTGGCGATCCCAGTCATATGGTCAAGATGGCGCATTTGCTCAAAGGTCGGGTTCACGCTGTAAATATTACTGATGGCAGTCGAGCAGTGTTGCGAATGAGTTCGTTGGCGGCCTCAGCAATTTTGCTCCAACAGGGAATTGAGCCGATTTGCCAGATTGCCTGCCGCGATCGCAACCGCATCGCCCTCCAAGCCGATCTGATGGGAGCCCATGCATTGGGTATTCGAAATATCCTGGCATTGACTGGCGATCCGGTTAAAGCAGGCGATCATCCAGAGGCTAAAGGCGTATTCGACTTAGAATCGGTGCGCTTGCTAAAGCTGATCAACCAACTCAACCAGGGGTTAGATTGGAACGAACGTTCCTTAATTGACCAACCCACCGATTTATTTGTCGGCGCCGCGGTCGATCCACAATCTTCTAGTTGGTCCGGACTGCAGCGCCGGTTTGAACGCAAGCTGAAAGCCGGAGCCCAATTCTTCCAGAGCCAATTGATTTCTGATTTTTCCCGGCTTAAGAAGTTTATGGACCAAATCGCAATTGACACTAATAAACCTATCCTGGCGGGCATTTTTCTACTCAAGTCAGCTAAAAACGCCCAATTCATCAACCGCTGCGTTCCTGGCGTCCAAATTCCCTCCCATATCATCGACCGCCTAGCTCAAGCCCCTGAGCCGCTCAAAGAAGGCGTTAAGATCGCTGCAGAACAGGTGCAAACTGCCCGTCAGCTCTGTCAAGGGGTACACATGATGGCCGTGCGGCGAGAAGACTTAATTCCCCAAATCCTTGATCTGGCTGGAGTTGAACCCCTGATATCGGCTGACGCCTGACCCCTGATTTCTCAAGCTTTATCGGCTGTTTGGTCTGAAACTTCATTTGCACACCAATCCCCTATGCCTATCTATCCTGGAATTTCAAGTGAAGCCTTTCGTCATCCCCTTGACAGCCAAGCCGAGGAGACACTCCGCAGTGTCCCGGGATTTGATATCCTCACCCGCAAGTTTGTCGAGTTTGTTTACGAACGACCTCAATTGGTCTTTTTGATGGGCAACAGTATCCAGGTTGGGCCGCGGCAATATTCCACCCTCTATCAGCTATTTCGAGAGTGTGTGCAATCGCTGGATATGCAGCCGGAACCGACCCTTTTCGTTTCCCAGAATCCCCAAGTTAACAGCTACGCGCTGGGGGAGGATCATCCCTGTGTGGTGCTCAATACCGGCTTGCTAGATCTGCTACAAGATGAAGAAATTCGCATCGTCATCGCCCACGAGTTAGGCCACATTAAATGTGGCCACACTACCCTGACTCAAATGGCCATTTGGGCCATGAATACCGCCTCAATTATTGGCGATCTCACCTTCGGTATTGGTAATTTACTTAGTACGGGGCTAATCTACGCCTTTTACGAATGGCGACGGAAAGCCGAACTATCCTGCGATCGCGCCGCCCTATTAGCAACTGACGATTTACAACTGGTGATGCGCACGATGATGAAAATTTCCGGGGGCAGTATCCGATTTGGCCATGAAGTCAGCCTGGATGAGTTTATCAAACAATCCGACGATTACCAGGAACTGGATCAAGATAGCCTCAATCAGATTTACAAGTTCCTCCTCTATAACGGCATTCAGGGGGTGATGCTGAGTCACCCTTTCCCGGTGGAACGGTTGCATTTTTTGCGGGAATGGGCGGCTTCTGAAGACTATCGGCAAATCAAGGCGGGGAATTATCCGAGGGC
>JAKSDM010001484.1 GCA_022360135.1 Pseudanabaenales cyanobacterium
GCCGGTTCGATCCGGGATGACGGTCCCCTCCCCGATACCCAGATGAATCTAATTGAAGCCCAAGCAGATTACGACCGACATGTGAAAGGGGCCGATATGCTTCTGATGCTCTCCACTATGCTCCATTCTATTGGGGTCGGGAATATGACGCCAGCGGGGGTAAAACTGGTTTGCGTAGATATCAACCCAGCCGTGGTGACGAAACTGAGCGATCGCGGCTCGCTCGAATCCGTCGGCGTCGTCACCGATGTGGGGCTCTTCCTCAGCCTATTGGTAAAGCAATTGGACAAACTCACTCTGCCTTACTCCCAGTCGTCAGCTGGGGGATAGGATGTAGAGTGTGGGGTGTAGGGTTTTAGTAACTTGCTTCAGCCAAGTTCAATTTAGGAAAGGGTCGGTGTATATCCTGACCATGCCCATCAGCAAATGACCTTGGATGAATCAAGCTGATATTAAGCTGACGATAGGCCAACTTAATATCTTTGTGAATACGCTACAAATTCCGGGCGGCAAGGCGTAGAGTGAACTATACCACAAACATTTAGTGGTTTTTTACCACTGCCATGGGTGTAGTCAGGCTGGATCAAATTTGCAAATTTTGGGGGCGGTAGAGACCGATGCGATCGCTGCTCAAACGAATCCTCAACCGGTAGCTTCCCTAGATGGCAACATCGGCAGACATAAACTCAATCGAAGCAAAGCTGCAACAATCGCTTAAAGAACTCGCGTATGTGAAGTTTGCGCTAGATCAAGCTTCTATGGTTGCGATCACGGATCATATGGGAAGAATCACTTACGCCAACGATCGATTTTGTCAAATCTCTAAATACACCAGAGAAGAACTGCTGGGACAGAACCACCGGATTGTGAATTCTGGCTATCATTCGAAGGCATTTTTCGAACAGATGTGGAAAACGATTTCTAGCGGTCAGGTCTGGCAAGGCGAAATCAGAAACCGGGCCAAGGACGGAACTTTCTATTGGGTCGACACCACGCTGATTCCTTTCTTAAATACCGCAGGGCGACCCTACCAATACATTGCCATTCGCAGTGATATTACTGATCGCAAGCAGACTGAGGAAGCACTCAGAAAGTCAAATCAAAGACAGGAACTCTTGATTCAACAAACGCCTGTCGCTGTGATTGAATGGAACACCCGTTTTGAAGTTCAGGAATGGAATCCGGCAGCAGAAAGAATTTTTGGATACAGCCGAAGTGAAGCCTTAGGTCAGTACGTTGATTTTTTTCTGCCTGAGACAGATAGAGAGCCGGTAATCCAAATGTTTATTGAACTGATGAATCAATCAGCCGGGATTCAAAGCATCAACCAGAATATTACCAAGGATGGTAGAACGATCATCTGTGACTGGTATGATGTCCCTCTGGTTGCCCCTGATAATAGGGTAATCGGCATTGCCTCAATGGCGCTTGATATCACTGATCGCAAGCAAACCGAAGAGGCGTTGCGCCAATCAGAAGCTCAGCTGAGGCGTCAGGCAGAAAATTTGGCAAAGACGCTTAAGGAACTTCAGCAGACTCAGTCCAAATTGGTTCAGAGCGAGAAGATGTCTAGTCTGGGGCAACTTGTGGCAGGCGTCGCCCACGAAATCAACAATCCTGTTAGCTTCATTTACGGTAACATCAACTATGCGAATGGCTATGTGCAGGAGTTGCTGAATCTGGTTAGCCTATATCAGAAACATTATCCCAATCCTCTTCCAGAAATTCAGGAGAAGATTGAAGCCATCGATTTAGATTTTCTGACAGCTGATCTGCCCAAACTGCTCGTCTCTATGAAAGTAGGCGCAGACCGGATTAAGCAGATTGTTTTATCGTTGCGCACCTTCTCCCGCATGGATGAATCCGAGATGAAAGCCGTTAATATCCATGCGGGGATTGACAGTACCTTGATGATTTTAGAACACCGGCTTAAAGCTCAGTCCAATCGCCCTCGCATTCAGGTAATTCGGGAGTATGGCGACTTACCTCTGGTTGAATGCTATGCGGGGCAACTTAACCAGGTGTTTATGAATATTCTCAGCAATGCGATCGACGCGCTTGAATCATTGCCAAGTTTTCATATTAAAAGGGTTGGCGGGTTAAGCTTTCAGGCTAATCCGCCAACCTATCAATCGGCTAACCTGCCAACCCCAACCATTCGTATCCGAACTAAACGGGTAGAATCCAAGCAAGTAGACATCTATATTACTGACAACGGTCCTGGTATTCCAGAAGACATTAAACAGCAACTCTTTAACCCCTTCTTCACGACCAAACCGGTTGGCGAAGGTACAGGTATAGGTCTCTCCATCAGTTATCGAATTGTGACCGAGAAACATGGAGGCTCGCTGCAATGTATCTCAAAACCAGAACAGGGAACAACTTTTGTAATTACCATCCCCTTACGACAGGCGTCACTTCAGAATTTAGCATGATTAAGAATTCAGCATGATTAAAGTAATGCTGAATTTGGTGTATATCCCATAGAATTTAGGCTCTAATCCGCCAACAGTACTTGAGCCATTGCACCAAATCCTGCCGTGGTTTAGATATTTGCATGGTCACACTCCAGACCTGAATAGCGGCTTGAGTGCTATTAACCTCAACTTTAAGCGGTTGATGGGCCCGACACCGACAGGGAATGTCTAGTTCTTTCAGGCGGTGGTAAACCTGCCAGCGATCTTCGCAGTGGACAATCGCCATGTTGTCTGGTTGTTCAGGTTGAGGGGAAAGGTTACCTAATGTCACACAGAAACTCCCATAACTAGAAAATATTTTCAGTAAGCTTGATAAGTTTTCCTGATTCTTGATTCATATTTTCAGACAGCTTGTCAAACTGTTAATTAGCCAATTGTTCAGATAATGAAAATTTCTTCTGATAAATTATTAGGATTTTTCTCTACTGGATTCTTTAAGTAGAAGCTTTTTTCAATAGCACTTAAAATGTCTTACTTATTTAATATGTATTTTTGCCTGTAACTCTTGCCCGAAGTCAGTTTCACCCCTTAAACGCAAGGAAAATAATTCTGATTTTTGCTGGTCATTCAAGCTGATTATGCATCTTTAACTACCACTCAAACTGTTAGAATCAGGTATATAAGAAAATAAGTTCTTAGATTGTAAGAATCATTTTTTGAGCCCTGGGCGGATATCGTTGTTGACTGCCTCTATCTGACTCGGGTAGAGGACTGAGAAGTAAGATTTAGAGGATAAAGCATGTCTAGTGCAACATTAGTAAAATCGTTTGGCCAGGTTTCTGAAAATCCTGTGCTACTGGAATTGTCTACAACTGAACCCGTTTGTGAAGGTTTCAACATTGCCTTAGCCAGTTTCCAAGCGCTCTATTTGCAGTATCAAAAGCATCATTTTTTGGTCGAAGGGGTTGAATTTTATTCATTGCATGAGTTTTTTGAGGATTGTTACGAGCAAGTGCAGGAGCATACCCATGACTTAGGAGAACGATTAAACGGGTTGGGTGGAATACCAGCAGCTAGCTTCAGTAAGCTGACTGAACTCTGTTGCTTCACACCGGAGGGAGATGGCGCTTACACCTGCCGCCAAATGGTGGAAAATGACCTGGCGGCGGAACAAGCTCTAATTGGATTGATACGTCGCCAAACTGCCCAAGCGGAGAGTTTGGGAGATCGCGCCAGCCGCTATCTGTATGAAACTATTCTGTTGAAGACAGAAGAAAGAGCGTATCATCTAACTCATTTCTTAGCGCCCGACAGTTTGAAAGTGAACTAACCCGTCTAGAAACAGCGATCGCATGGTGCGATCGCTAGGCGACTTTGGTCTATATATGCGTACAACCAGCCCTAAAAGTAGGGCTTTTTTCATAGAGTTAACTCCTTACCAAGGTGGATTTATTGATAATCTTTATCAAGATTATACCTAATTATAATTGGTTTGCCCAGATAATAGCTGAAAATAAATGTCAGTTGCAACCATTAGATCTATGTTCCTGCCCTTGCCGCTCGATCACCTGAAATAGGATAAGCGCATTCCCTCACTTTCCAGCTTTTCAATCTGAATATCTTGTTTTCATTGGGTTATGACGGTCTGATGGTCGATAAAAATCCGTCATGTTCAAGAATTTATAGAAGTTTCATAGAAGCACAAATAAACTATTCTAGGAATTTCCTCGCTTAATTGACTGCTACTAGTTGACAAATAATTTCATTAAACTATGATGGTTGACAGTGAAAGCGTTAGGCAAGTAGTGGCGAGTCTCTGTTGCCTAGTGTTCTCCTCTCAACCAGTCAACTCTATATAGAGTCAGGGAGCCTTCAGGGGACTTGGCTCTTTTTTTAATGAGATTAATTGTCAATAAAATAGATTGGGGCTAAGCCATGACTTTTGGTCGCCAGTCAACCTAGAGCCTAATGCATATAAATTTTAACTACATCCTCAGGTATACTTAGCAATTGACGCCGAGTCGCCGCCGAAACGTAACTCGATCAGGGTGAGTAAGATTTAGGGAAATCAAAGTATCAATAGCAAAATACACTTTAGAGGGATAGTGTAAGATATTGATTTTTTTTGATTTCTAAATAAGAATAACTTTTATCTGTATATCAGTATGTGCATGTCACCCTATTCAGAGTCGTCGCTCAAAGCTGAATTGAATGAACGAGGTTATCGGCTGACACCTCAGCGGCAAACGATTCTCCATATTTTCCAAACGTTGCCTAAGGGGGAACACCTGAGTGCAGAGGACCTCCACACCATTCTGAAGAAACAAAACGAGCGCATTAGTCTCTCTACGGTTTATCGCACACTCCATTTGATGGCTTATATGGGTATCCTGCGGGAGTTGGAGCTGGCTGAAGGGCACAAACATTACGAACTGAATCGTCCCTATCCAGAACACCATCATCATTTAGTATGCGTCTACTGCAACCGGACACTTGAGTTTAAGAACGAGTTGGTTTCTAATATTGGCGCCAAAGAAGCTGAGGCTGAGGGGTATTACCTATTGGACTGCCAGCTAACCCTTTATGTGACCGGCCCCAACTGCGATCCAGCCAATCCTTGTGACGCTTCAATTCCCTTGGATGCAATCTGGTTTCAAGAAGATTGATCAACTAGTAAAGTCAACTTAATTGATCTGGGCGCCGGATATGCCTCCAGATATGCCTGGGCCATCAGCATTGCTTCAGTCGCTGCAATTTCCCATAGAAATCTGCGATCGCCTTCTTAATAAGAATTTTTCTCAAAAGCAATGATTTTCGGATATGCTGACTTTAATAGACATCTTGATTCATTTTCGCAATTAAGCCTTTTGCTGGCTTGGCGTTGTTGGTTAGATGTCAATACTGTTCAATTAGCATTTTAGGGCGGTCTCAATGATACGTAGAGACGTTGCATTGCAATGCCTCTACAGGCAAATCACCGGATTTATTCGAACGGTATTAGGTTAGATGTCCCCTGAATCTCTCAAGCCGCATTGCTTTCTCAAGGAGACAATGATGAAAATCTGTCCCTGTGCATCTCCGGTTTACTACGCTAAGTCTGCAGAGGCAAACTCTATTGGTTTTGTTCCGACTGCCGCCAGGCTACGCCAATCTTAGAGGAATTCAAGCACTAGCCGCTATGGCAAATCTCAACCTCGCACCGCCTAATTCATCTCAATCTAAGCAACCCCGTTTCAGATATACTTTCAAGCGTCGGGCGCTAATTCCAGTAGAGCCCCATTCCCTATGGTTGATCAAACAGGGAGCAGTGCGCACCCTCACTTGGAATGAGGAAGGAAATATTGTTCTGCTTGGGCTGTGGCGGACTGGCGACGTTGTGGGGCAATCTTTGGCCCAAGTTGACCCCTATGAAATTCAATGTTTGACTGCGGTTGAGGCAGAGCCTTTAGATACCAATAATCCACCGCCACAGCGGGTGTTGCTGGACCACATCCATCAGACAGGGGAATTACTCAGGATTCTCCATTGCAAACGGATAGAGAGTCGGTTGATACAGTTCCTAACCTGGCTCGCCGAGAAATTTGGTCATCCAGTTAATCAAGGCCAGTGCATTGGTTTACAGCTAACTCATCAGGAAATTGCAGATTGTATCGGTACGACACGAGTAACGATTACGCGGTTGCTCCATCGATTTGAACAAGATGGAAAAATCGGCTGGTTTCAAAGGCAACGTGTTCTCTACAGACCACCCTTGAGGATGTTGCATTCTCACCGTCTGGCGCAATTTAAAGCGATCAAGCGTGAGATGCCTTGAGGCAATAGTTATGATATAGCCAGGATATTCCGGCAGTGGATCAGACCCGCGATCGCCAAAGGTAGTGGATAGCCAAGTGGATAGTTTTGGCGGGTAACTGTATACTGGCTGGCGGTAGAAGCGAAATAGCCATTGGATAGTAGTGCAGATTGAGATTCCTAGTGGAGACTAAATTGGCGCTATGGCTGCCGACTCAGAAAATTACATAACTTTGTAACAAGTTGCATAATTCTCCGTTTGTCAAGTCTGAAACAAAATAAAGATTGGTTAATTCTCTTTGTCAAAAATGTTAACTGCTCAACCAATATAGACGGGTCATGGAACTGCTTGGAAACCGTTTTCGACTGATTAAGTATGACTCAGAGTGCAACCAACATTAAGATAAGGCATAGCATTTTTCCTTTGCATTGACTACGCCCTATGCCCTACATCCTATACCCTGACTCCATTAAGATGTATTCCACATAGGTGAAAACGCTATATGCGGGGGACATCGAACTCGAATCACTGTTTTTATCGGGATGTTGAGAGGGCGCCTATGGATTCGGTAGATATACCTTCCATCTCAGTGATTATTCCTGTCTATAATGGCGGCAAAGCCTTTTATGAATGTCTCTCAAAATTGGCCTTGGCCGATCCGTCTCCCTTGGAAATCATTGTGGTTGCTGATGGTGATACAGATGGGTCCTGGCTTGTCGCCCAGGAGTTTGACGCCACCCTCATTAGACTAGAGACAAGTGGGGGTCCGGCAAAAGCAAGGAACTTAGGCGCATGGACGGCAAGAGGAGATATCCTATTTTTCGTGGATGCGGATGTAACCCTCTATCCAAACACCTTAGGGTTGATTGCGCAACAGTTTCAACAGCAGCCGGACTTGGCGGCGCTGATTGGCTCCTATGACGATGCGCCAGGCGCCGACAACTTCCTGTCTCAGTACAAAAATCTTTTTCACCACTACACTCATCAGGTGTCCTCGGAAGTTGCGTCTACTTTCTGGGGCGCTTGCGGAGCCATTCGTCGGTCGGTATTTCAGACAATTGGCGGGTTCGATGAAGCCTATCGCAAGCCCTGTATTGAGGATATTGAGTTGGGCTACCGTCTCAAACGGGCGGGCTACTCCATCCGCTTATGTAAAGACATTCAGGTCAAGCACTTAAAGCGATGGGAGCCAATATCCCTGCTCAAGGCGGAGATATTTTACCGGGCGCTGCCTTGGACGGAGCTGATTTTGCGCGATCGCCGCTGCGATGCCGATCTGAATCTTAACTACGCCAACCGCTTAAGTGTTGTTTTGGTTTTTGCCTTAATGGGTAATATCTTTGCAGGCGTGCTGATTCCCTGGCTATGGTTGGTCGCCCCTGTTTTAGCTGTAGGGCTGCTGCTGATCAATCTGGATGTTTATCGCTTTTTTTACGACAAACGGGGTCTGCTGTTTACCTTACAAGTTATTCCTTGGCATTGGCTCTATTTTTTCTATGGCGGCGCTGCTTTCGCCTATGGCGCGCTGAGGCGCTATTTAGGCCGCTTGCCTCTACCCGAGTTGACGCTGGTTTGGGGAGCGCCCAAATCAAAGTAGAGCGCACGCTAGTCAAGCCCGAAAATACCCATAAAAAAAGCATATCGCTTTGGAGTCTACTTAATTATGAATTCCTATCCTGTGGTGATTATCGGTGGCGGCCCTGCTGGGCTTACAGCAGGCTACGAGTTGATGAAACATGACGTCAAGTCAGTTGTCCTCGAAAAAGCTGACAAGGTGGGAGGCATTTCTCGCACTGAAACTTACAAAGGCTATCGCTTTGACATCGGCGGGCACCGCTTTTTCACCAAGGTCGGTGAGGTTCAAGCGATATGGAAAGAGATTCTAGGAGATGATTTTATTCAGGTTCCAAGGCTATCGCGGATTTACTACGACGGTAAATTTTACGATTATCCCCTCTCTCTCTTCAAAACCCTGATCAATCTAGGGCCTATCTGTAGTGTGCTGATTTTAGTCAGCTATCTCAAGGCAAAACTGAAGAAATGGTTCAATCCCGAGTTTGAGCCAGAGACCTTTGAAGAATGGGTAATCGATTGTTTCGGGAAACGGCTTTACTGCATTTTCTTCAAGACCTACACCGAAAAGGTTTGGGGCATCCCCTGTAACCAAATTCGAGCCGACTGGGCGGCTCAGCGCATCCAAAATATGTCGCTAAAGCAAGCTGTGATTAATGCGATATTTGGTCAACAGAACGCCAAGAGCCTAATCAAAACGTTTGACTATCCCCGCTTAGGCCCGGGCATGATGTGGGAACACTGCCAGGACCTGCTAAAAGCCAACGGATCACCGGTTTATCTCAACACCGAGGTGGAGCGAGTGGAGCGCGAAGGCGACCACATCACTAAGGTGGTTGCTAAGCAAGGCGATCGCACTTTCGAGTTGACGGCTGATCATTTCATTAACTCCATGCCCATATCGGCCCTGGTCCATCGTTTAGATCCCCTCCCTCCAGACGATGTTTTAGCGGCGGCCCGAGGACTCAAGTATCGCGACTTCCTAATTGTGTCGCTAATCATCAATTGTGACTCTCTCTTTCCCGATAACTGGCTCTACATCCACAGCCCCGAATTTAGGGTTGGCCGCATTCAAAACTTCAAGAACTGGAGCCCATCTATGGTTCCCGATGCCAGCAAGACCTGTCTGGGCATGGAGTATTTCTGCAGCACCGGGGATGACCTATGGGAAAGGCCAGACTCGAAATTGATTGAATTGGCTTCCCAAGAAATCATCAAGCTGAATTTAGGCGTCAAGCCTGGTGATATCGAGGACGGCTGCGTAATTCGCCAACATAAGGCCTATCCGGTCTACGACGGCGAGTATCGCCAACATCTGCGGGTGCTGCAAGACTACCTCAAAACCTTCGAAAATCTGCAAACGGTGGGGCGTAATGGCATGCACCGTTATAACAATCAGGATCATTCCATGCTTACTGCTTTACTAGCCGCTAAGAATATTTTGGGTGAGAACCACGACTTATGGAACGTGAACGTGGAACGGTCTTACCACGAGAACTTTACCAACGAGGAGTGGTCAAAGCTCAAGCAGCAGTCTTCAAACTGTGCGACTGATATCAAGCCTTTATCACCCGTCACTTAAAGTATTGGCGTAAGTAGACCCGCATGGAAGATCCCGATTATCCATTTGTCTCAGTGATTATTCCTGTCTTCAATGATGGGGAGAGGCTGAAGCTTTGTTTGGCGGCGTTAGCGCAGCAAAGCTATGGGCGATCGCACTATGAAATCATAGTAGTAGACAACGGCTCTGATCGCCTGGAGGAAATGAAAGCAGCGGTAGAGCCCTACGGGGTCGTGACTACAGTCGAACCCATCCCCGGTTCCTATGCCGCCCGAAACAAGGGAATTTCTCTGGCTAAGGGGGAGATAATCGCTTTCACTGACGCCGACTGCATTCCTGCCGCAGACTGGTTAGCGCAAGGGATTGATTATTTGCGGAGCACCCCTAATTGCGGCCAGGTGATCGGCAAAGTCAACGTCTTCTTTGCCGACCCCCAACGGCCCACCCTGGTTGAACTTTATGAAAGCGTCACGGCATTTCCTCAAGCGCAGTTGCTGCGACAGTTTCATGGGGGAGCAACTGCGAATGTCTTTACCTGGCGACAGGTTATCGAGCAGGTTGGCGAATTTAATCCTCAGCTCAAGTCATATGGCGACCTAGAGTGGGGACAGCGGATTTACGCCCAGGGTTACAATCAAGTCTACGCCGAGTCGGTCTTGGTGCGGCACCCAGCCCGCGCATCCTTTCAGGAGTTCTATACTCGCACTCGGCGGTTGGCTGGTGGTTACTACGATCTGAAGCTGAAGAAGGCTCAATCAGTTTGGCAGCGGCAGATTATTTTTCTGCACACTCTGCTGCAACATCTGACGCCGCCAGTGTTCTTTACCATCAACACGCTTTTGGATGCTCGTCTGAACGGAATGGGGCAAAAGCTGAAGGTGTCGTTGATGATGGTTTTGGCGCGCTACATTAGCGCCTGGGAAACGTTGCGACTGAAGCTCGGCGGTGTATCCAATCGGGGGTAAGGAGAGGCTATGCGAATCGCATTTTTAGTCAATGATTTTCCCAGGCTTTCGGAAACCTTCATTCTCAACCAGGTGACTGGGCTTATCGACCGAGGTCATGAAGTCGATATCTACGCTCACCAGGTTGAGGGCTGGTCAAAAGTGCATCCGGACGTTAATCGCTACCGCCTCTGGGAACGCACCTACCCAATGCAGGAAATCCCCCAAAACTACCTGTGGCGAATTCTAAAGGGTATTTGGCTATTGCTAAGCCGCTTTCACAAAGCACCGCGGTTGATTGGGCGATCGCTCAACGTGTTTGCCTATGGTGAGCAAGCGATAGGACTTTGGCTGCTCTATTCGGCGATGTCTTTTCTAGATAAGCGACCGACCTACGACATTATTCACTGCCAATTTGGCACCCAGGGATATCGTGGATTGGCCTTTAAGCGGTTACTTCAACCTACCCCTAAGCTATTAGTCATGTTTCGAGGATTTGACATTAGCTGTTATGTCAACCAGGGTGGGGATAAAGTCTATCGGCAGCTATTTAAGGATGTGGATTATTGTCTGGCCAACTGCGATTTCTTTCGTCAACGGGTGATTGAGTTGGGGTGTGAGCCGGAAAGAATTTCTGTGCATTTTTCAGGCCTTAATGCTAACAAGTTTACCTTTCGCCCCCGTCGGTTAGAATCAGGAGAGCCGACGCGGATCGCCACCACTGGACGGTTAGTAGAGAAAAAGGGGATCGAGTATGCGATTCGCGCCGTTGCCAAGCAAGTGGAGCAATTTCCAGAGTTAACCTACTACATCATGGGAGATGGCCCGCTGAGACAGTCCCTGGAAACTTTGATGAGTGAGCTTAGGGTCGAATCCTACATTCACTTGCTGGGTTGGCAAGATGAATCTGAAATCATCAAGATTCTAGATACCTGTCATCTATTTATCGCCCCCAGCGTGACTGCTGAGGACGGTAACCAAGATGCGCCTATCAACGTCCTCAAAGAGGCCATGGCCATGGGCCTACCCGTTATTAGCACAGATCATGGCGGCATTCCAGAGCTGGTGGAAGATGGCGTATCAGGATTTCTTGCGCCTGAACGGGATGCAAACGCCCTAGCAGATAAGTTGGGTTATTTGCTGGCGCACCCTGAGCGTTGGCCTGAGATGGGACAAGCCGGACGTGCTTTTGTAGAACGCCATTTTGACCTACATCGCTTGAATGACGAACTGGTTCTACTCTATGAGCAGCTACTCGAAAAGGATGGCAATAGCCCACTTGAGCTTTTTTCTCAGGCAGCAGAAATCTATCCAACGATTCCCCATAAAAAAACCGACTTGTCCCATATCTTCTGAGGAATAGGAGATGATGACCCATCCAATTGTTACGCTTATTGTTGCGCCTCGGGAGCGCTTTAGCTATGCGCGAACTTCGCTAGAAAGTCTATATGAACATACTCAGATTCCCTTCAAGCTCGTGTATGTTGATGGCAATTCTCCTAAACCGCTAAAAAGTTACTTGGAGGAACAAGCTCAACTCAAAGGATTTGAGCTACTGCGAACCGAACATTATTTATACCCTAACCAGGCAAGGAATTTTGGGCTTCGCCAGGTGGATACAAAGTATCTGGTTTTCGTTGATAACGATGTTGTGGTCTCGCCAGGTTGGCTAAAGGCGCTGGTTCAGTGTGCTGAGGAAACTAACGCTGCTGTGGTTGGCCCGCTCATGTGTCAGCATCAGCCGCTCCATCAAGAGATTCACTTTGCAGGCGGCGAGTCCCACATTTGGGTAGACAAATTAGGACGCCGACGGCTGCGGGAAAAAATGCTGTATCAGGGAAAACAGGTTAATGAAATGCTCAGCCAGCTTAAACGGACGGCCACAGAGTTGGCGGAATTTCACTGCGTGTTAGTCCGGCGATCCATCTTTGAAAAAACAGGGCAATTAGATGAAGCCATGCTCAATACTAAGGAACATCTAGATTTTTGCATGACGGTTCGAGCCGCCGGGGAAACAGTCTATTTTGAACCGGATGCTTTGGTCACCTATGTGCCAGGACCGCCTCAGGAATGGGCGGATGTTCATTACTATATGCTGCGGTGGAGCGATGAATGGACGCTAGCCAGTCTAAAACGTCTGCAGGAAAAATGGAGCCTGTCTGAAGATGGCTACTTCAAAACTAAATACAAGCAATTGGGCTGGCGGCGCTATGGCGCTTTGATTGATCCGCTAGTGCGTAAGCTTACCTTTGGCGTCGGTAGCAGCTTCTTGGCTCGGGCGATCGCAAAACTAGAACACCCCCTCAACCGCTATCTGACTCGACGCCATCGGACGGGGCGGCGTCAAATGCAGCCGACGGTCACCAAATTCCCAAGCTTATCCAGCGCGGAGAGATCGGTTGATGCGGCAGGATGATTGGGGCATCCCTCAAAACCGCTACAAGAGGCAGCCGCTGGCGCTGTCAGCCATAGGCTTGACGGCTACGGCCAATCGGGGCGTTCGATATCTGCCGTTGTGTTTAGCTGGGATAATTATCTTAGGCGTTTGGCTGAGATTTTCTAACCTGGAGGAGAAAATTTACTGGGTTGATGAAGCCATCAATATGCGCTATACCGCTGGCTATACCGAAACGGAGCTAGCCAATCAGGTCAGAGCGTGGGATGGACAACCGATCAGTGTTGATCAGCTACAGGCGTATCAGCGACTCGACTCGACTAAAAATGCTGCAGATGTTGTAAGAGCACTGGCAATAGAAGAACCTCAGAGTCCACCCCTTTACTATCTGGCGCTCAGAAAATGGATTCAAATTTGGGGAGATTCGATTGCTATTCGCAGAAATTTATCAGTATTGTTGAGTTTATTCGCGTTTCCTAGCATATTTTGGCTCTGTAGAGAACTGTTCAGCTCCGCAACCGTTGGCTGGTTAGCAATGGCGCTGTTGGCGACATCGCCTTTTCACCTGCTCTATGCTCAGGAAGTTCGCTACTATTCGGCTTGGGCTTCACTGGTTGTGCTATCTTGTGCTGTTTTTCTATGGGCCTTGAGAACTCAAACTCCAGCCGCCTGGATCAGCTACACAGTAACACTTGCGATTGGTCTCTACACCTGTCCTTTAACTGGGCTAACGACTATCAGCCATGGCCTCTATCTTTTTCTACTCAAACCGTTCAGATTAACTAAACAGCTGTATCACTATTTGTTGGCTGCTGCAAGCAGTATTGTCCTATTTTCACCTTGGCTGGTTTACCTCTTTCAAAATAGCCATAAAATTTCAGACTGGCGGCAGCTTGATGTCCCTCTATTGGGGCTGATAAAGACCTGGATTGTGTGTCTTGAAATTCTATTTTGGGACTTTCATCAGCAAGATCTTTGGAACTTTACGGTGATTCAGCCTAACTGGCTAGATTACATCATCAAAGTGCTGTTGCTTTTCTGGTTAGGCGGCGCCCTCATTTTTTTAATCAAACACGCCCAGAAAAGCACCCAGCTATTCATCATGACGCTAGTGATCTTACCCTGGGCAGTTCTGGCGGCGCCCGATATCTTCTCAGGGGGGATTCGCTCAACGATTCCGCGATATCTAATTCCCTCCTATTTAGGCATCCATTTGACCGTGGCCTTTTGGCTGTCAGCTCAACTTAGGCCGAGCCCGATCGCCAGTCGCTGGGCTAGGGCGGGAGGTCGGGCAATCCTGGTCTTAGTCTTGTCAATAGGGCTTTTATCCTGCTTCGTAACTTCTCGATCAGAAATTTGGTGGAATAAAGGGAAGAGCATTGAAAATCCTGAAGTGGCTCAATTAATCAATCAAATTAATCAACCGCTGGTGATCAGTTGGCTCACAGAGACAAGCGGCAACAACATCTTTGCCCTCAGTTATCTTTTGTCCCCTGATGTGAGACTACAGTTGATGGCGGATGAATTTGCCGCGCTCACGATTCCGGGAGAATTTGAGCGCGTCTTTCTATTTGAACCATCCGACAAGTTACTCAATCAGTTGAAGAATCAGTCGTCTTTTGAACTGGCGGCGGCTTATCAGGGTCGCCATCTCTCGCTCTGGGAAATCCGGTAATTGTCAAAACCTGTCAACCTAGCCATGGAGTTCGCCCAGGGAATGACACCTCCGCCTACGTTACCTCCTCACCGTCGACAATTTGTGGTGGGGCCAACCCCCTTTAATCTTGATCAGACCTGGCGGCATTGTCCCATTGCCCCTGCTGGTTGGCTATCCCATTGCCCCGAACTGCGAGTGGCTTCAGGCCCAGATGCCAGTGGCGAAACCTGGATACTGCTGGGGATGGCCATCGAAACCCGGCCAGAACGTCCTGCCCCCTTGGCCAGCATTGCCCAAACAGAAACCGCTGCGGTGTCTCATTTATATACCAGTTGGGCTGGCCGATGGCTCTTGCTGGGGCCAGGAACTGTGCATCTAGACGCCAGTGGTCTCTTGGGATGCTTTTATGGCGCTGATCAAGGGGGGCGTACTTGGGCTTCTAGCAGTGCGGGGCTACTCGCCGACATCGTAAACGCATCTGCGATCGATAGTCGCTGCCTGCGCTATGAAGTGGGTATTTCCTGGTATACGCCTCCCCGCACCCGCTTTCTGGGTCTCCGACGACTTCTGCCCTCTCAGGTGTTGCATCTACCGGATGGCGATATTGTTCCTCGACCTCTGACACCCGCCATTCAACCCAATCGTCAATCTTCGGACACCCTATGGCAAATTCAAACTGGTTTAGTGACTACGCTAAAACAGCTGCCTGCAATCGGCGTCCCGATCTGGCTGGGACTAACAGCGGGCTACGACTCGCGCCTGCTCCTGGGGCTGAGTCAAGTGGCCCAAATTGAGGTAAAACCGTTTACTCGGATAGCAGCCCGCATGTCCGTCGCAGATCGACTGCTGCCTCCCCAGCTTGCCCATACTGGCGGCTATACCCATACCTTTTTGCGTCGAGGGAAACGGTTTCCTGAACGGCAAGCCTTGGTCAACAGCCACAGCGGCGGCCAAATTTCAGCTGGGGATGCAGAACCCTTTGTGCGAGGCGATCGCGACGGCCTTAAAGGGATAGCGTTTGGCGGGCATGGCTTTGCCATCGCCAGCGGATTCTATAAACTCAGAGATCTACCCGCGACCCTAACCAGTGCTACCGAAGGAGCACAGCAAATTGCCAATCTCTTTCAAGAACCGTTGACCTCGACGGCGACAGCTGGGTTACAAGACTGGCTTGAATGGGTTTTAGCCCATCCTGAACCCCACCTGGACTGGCGCGATCGCTTCTTTCTTGAGCAACGTCAGGCGGGTTGGCTCAGCACCAAAGAACAGGTCTATGATCTCACCGATTTAGAGCGCTTTCCAATTTTGAACTGCGCCCGTCTCTATTCGCTGCTGCTTAGCATTCCAGCCGAGCAGCGACTGGGATCGAAAATTCAAACTGAATTGCTCCAACGGGTATCCCCCCGTCTGATGGCATACCCCTTTAATCCCAGCGATTTTTATTTTGGTCCTATGCGAGTCATTAAATCAAAAGCGAAGGACTTACCGCAGTATGTGTTGGCTAAGGCGATCGGCAAATTGCGCTATTTTCTAGGCGCTTTAACCTTCTAAAGGCTACGTTTGCCATGAGCATTAAACAAAAGGCAATTAAAGGGGCGCTTTGGACGGCCATCCAAAACTGGGTAGGCCAAGCCGGGGCCTTTGTTGTCTTCTTCGTTTTAGCTCGCCTGCTGCAGCCAGAAGACTTTGGTCTAGTCGCACTCGCCAATGTATGTCTGGCTTTCATGCAGATTTTTCTAGAGCAAGGCTTTTCCCAGGCCCTGATTCAGCGAGATCAGCTAGAGCCTGATCATCTCAACACTGCATTCTGGACTAATGTCGCAATCGGAGCGCTACTGGCGGCCTTGAGTTTCATCGCCGCCGATGGGATTGCTGATGGATTTAAACAGCCCCAACTGGCCCCAATTCTACGTTGGTTTTCTCTGATTTTCTTCATTAACGCGTTTCGGGGTACCCAGCAGGCCATTTTAGAGCGCCAGTTTGCTTTCAAGGCGATCGCAGTTCGTTCAGTGCTGGGGATTGTCGGCGGCGGCTTTGTCGGCGTCATCATGGCGATGACTGGATTTGGCGTCTGGAGTCTGGTGGGGCAACAACTGACCAATGAGCTAGTCGGCGTGTTAGTCCTCTGGAAAGCGAGCGACTGGCGCCCTGGCTTCAGATTTTCGCCGCCTCATTTTAAGCAACTATTCAAGTTTGGCGGCAACATTTTAGTTTTGAACTTTGTCAGCTTCTTTAATACCAGAATCAATG
The DNA here is from genome assembly GCA_022360135.1 of Pseudanabaenales cyanobacterium. GTDB lineage: Bacteria > Cyanobacteriota > Cyanobacteriia > Phormidesmidales > Phormidesmidaceae > JAKSDM01. The sequence continues at coordinate 16,590 of JAKSDM010001484.1, forward strand.
ATTTTTTAATCGGCTATTTTTTGGGACATGTAGCATTAGGCTATTACGCCATTGCCTATCGAATATTACAGGTCTCAACTCAGCTATTAGTCAGAACCACCAGCGGCGTCTCCCTGCCGACTTTCTCCAGGCTAAAGCACGATCTGAGTCGCTTTCGACATGCATTTTATGTCGTCACGCGTTTAACCAGCGCGATCGCATTTCCCATCTTTATGGGGATAGCAGCCTTGGCTCCTGAGCTAGTCGAAGTCCTATTTGGTCAGCAATGGTTACCCACAGTTCCCTTAATTCAGCTGTTAGCTATCGTTGGCATAATCCGGTCTGTCTCATTTTTCAAAAGTTCTGTCTTGATCGCCATGGGAAAACCCGGTTGGACAGTACGATTAAAATGCTTGAGTGTTCTATTTAATTTGACCGGATTTATCATTGCTTTCCGCTGGGGCATTGTGGCTGTGACGCTAACCGTCGTGATTCAGAGTATCCTGCTTTTCCCCATCGGTCAGTGGGTAATTACTCGTATTGCAGCCATTCCCTTGGGGACATATCTACAACAGTTTACTGCCCCTTTGATTAGCGCCTTAGTGATGATGGGGAGCATATTTGTGATAAAAAACCATTTGATTAGCGGTGTTGACATAAAAGTTCTCATTTTATTGATAGCTACAGGGTCAGGAGCAATGATTTATTTATTGATGATTCGGATTCTATCGCCGGAGATATTTCATGATTTTCTAAATATCGGGAAAATTGCCCTGTCTAAGTTAGACCGAAAACCCAAAAAAACTTAGCCTTAGTTAGCCAATCTATCCCCCTGTGTGCTCTATTCAAATAGGCAGTCATCCTATATGGTCACCTTTAAAGAAGCCAAACAACCTAGCGCAGGCAATTCACCCCTGAATCACTTTTCTATTTTCGCCATCCTTTATATGGCTAGTTTTTTAGTTGAGATGACAGAAAAGTGGAAACATCCGGGGTTTACTGGATTATTTTTAGGCTTGATCAGTATCCTTGTTTTTA
>JAKSDM010001771.1 GCA_022360135.1 Pseudanabaenales cyanobacterium
AGTATACCTGGGTTCAAGTCTTTGCACCGGGCAATGAAGTTAACGATGGTGAAAGTAGGATTGGATGGATGCGAGCTGACCTAATTCAGTACAACAATGTTATCAGAGGCAGGTTTAATCTGAGGTGATGTTTTTTTGTGGCGTTGCTGAATGTGGGTATGAATTTATCTGATTATGAACAAGAATCTAGGCGTTACAGCCATCGATTCATACCTTTAATCAGCAACGCCTTTTTTGTAGTTCTTACACAGACTATAGCAAAACATTGAGACTCAAAGCCAGATTGAACCAGCGCCCCCTCTCAAAAGAGACTAAAACTCTACAATTACAGGAGTATGATCACTCGGCTTTTCGAGTTTGCGAGGCTCCACATCGATCACACAGCTTTTCGCCCGTTCATACAACCCGGGAGACAAGTAATGGTGATCAATCCGCCAACCCAGATTGCGGCGAAAGGAAGCGGCCCGGTAGTCCCACCAGCTAAAGTGTCCGGTTTCTTGGGTGAACTTGCGGAATACATCGACTAGTCCAACTTCCAAAACCTGCTTTAACGCTTGACGTTCAGCCTTAGAAGCCATGATATGGTTCTCTTTGCCAGTTGGATCATAGATATCTCGATCCTCCAGAACAATGTTGAAATCACCACATACATTCAGTGCTGAAGACTGCGCCAAGAAAGTAGCCAGATAGTTCTGAAGAACCCCTAACCAGCGCAGCTTGTACTCATATTTTTCACTTCCCACTGACGACCCATTAGGCACATACAGGTTCACAATTCGGATATTATCCAGCACCCCAGTGATTACCCGTTTCTGCTCGTCTAGATCCCCTACCGTATCGGCTCCCAAAACGGAGGAAAAACCTGTGCTAACTGCCTCAAGGGGCTGACGACTAATCAGGGCTACTCCGTTATAAGATTTCTGACCTGAAATATAGGGGAAGTAGCCTAATTCCTGGAAGGGTTGTATAGGAAAATCCTGATCAACCACCTTGGTCTCTTGCAGACAGAGGACATCAACTGGATTGGCCTGCAGCCAGTTAGTGACATGCCCTAAACGGGTGCGAATTGAATTGACATTCCAGGTAGCAATTTTCATTCCGTCTTTGCTTCGATAGCCAGGGACTTTCAGCTTAGTACGAAATGCCCAGAAAAAGAATTCAAGATTTCTCCCAGAAACTTTTCAAGATAGTGTTCTGGGAGTTTTTGGAATATCGCTATTTTGATGTTTTTAAAAAGTTGCGTAGCCAAAGGTCACATTAAATTGTCGGCACCAAATTACAGCAGATTTGAAATCCTCAATTGATACATCATCAGGAATTTCATACCGCTGGCTGCCTTCAACAGATTGTAAATCACCTAGATTGACGAATTGATCACGTCTATAGGTTTGGGGGACTGCTTGTTTATGCAGTAACACAAATAGGTCTGGTCCATTATCAGAACGAAACGCTTGATCAAATTCAAGATAACGCTTACCGTTTTCTTCGACCAGAGTAGCGATGCCAAGGGTTGAATGGGCCACCCCTTCGAAAGAACCTGTTTTCGCCGCAATAGCGGTTGCGGCCCCAGCACAGGGATTGGCGCTAGCACAGGGATTGGCGCTAGCACAGGGATTGGCGCTAGCACAGGGATTGGCGCTAGCGCAGGGGTTGACGCTAGCACAGGGATTGGCCCCAGCGCAGGGATTAGGGTTGGCGCTAGCACAGGGATTGGCTCCAGCGCAGGGATTCACCGCAGCTGCACAAGGGTTAGCTTGGGCAAACTGAACATGACTTGCGAGCGTGACTGTGCCGACTGTTAGCAGAGAGGAAATGGCCAAGGCTGTGAAATAGGTGAGTTTCATGATGTCTACAAGAGTTAAGGATGATGAGAAGCTAAAGATTGGCTGATTTACAGTTCTCAGTAAACCCAAACAGTCTGAATGTTTTCTGAATAAAGAGTCTTTCTAAATAAGCTTTAGCTGAGAAAAGAATTAATCTCATATTTCGAGATTCCCTTTACGGGATGGCAACACCCCACACCCTGCACCTTTTATCCTGCCTCTACCGAGAGGTATTCCACACAAGTGGGAATCGCCTAACTGCTACAGCATTTTTCCGGACTACACTGGACTACACTAGCTCTGCGCTTATACATCAATTCACTTTTGCTTGCTGTGTACGTTTAAGTAGGGACCTTACGCCTACAACACCGACCCAAAGCACCCCTATTGAAGTGGTGGGCTCAGAGAGGTTAGGAGAATTCTCCTCATCCAAGTCGATGATTTTAATCGGACCGCTGATCTGCGCATCCCGTTCATTGCCGCCAGTCAATACAGTTGAAAAGATGGAGTGATAGTCGGAAGAAGTGGGTGGATTAAGGGTTGCAGTTTTTGCCAATTCTGCTAACCCCAAGATTCCTGTGGTAAGTACGATAGCGATCGCCAGCAGTCGTCGTGATTGCACGGGAACAACTTTCATGTTTAATTTTAGTGTTAAAAGTTACATATAAATACTGGCATTTTGCTACGAAGAATCACCAGCGTAAAAACTCGGATCGCCTAATAAAATATGCCTA
>JAKSDM010001142.1 GCA_022360135.1 Pseudanabaenales cyanobacterium
GGGATGAATAGTCTACACAGTTGCCCCAAATCAGATTCATTCGAGTACTCGCGAACTGAACAAAGTCATCGATATAGCTATCCCAACTGCCGTCATAGTTACTTTCAAATAGCAAATAAGATTGGTCGCTCTGACTGAGAATGCCTTTATCGACAATGGCCCAACGCGCAAAATGAATCGTTGTGATGCCGGAAAGGTTGCCCTTCGACTGTTCAGCTCGACGATTAGCCAGCCACAAAATCAGCCTCAGTAAAAGTTTAGATTTTAAGGAAGGCTTAATGGCTATCAGGGTGATCATTTGGTTTTGGACAATTTTATCCTCAACCTGCTTAGACTCTTCAATCCGATCTTGTTGATTAGAATTTAACGTCAGGCGATCGCTCGGATCATTATCCTCAAGCTTGATGCCGACTATCCGTTCCAGCAAATTGAGTATCCAAGAGGAGCCAGCCTGAGGAGAATTATCCTGATAGATTTTTTTGGGGAAATCAGAAGACGGATTGGCGATTGATTTTAATCGGTCAGGTAAAAGTCCATAAACTTCTTGTAACTTGTGAGATGTTCCCTGATAATCTAGAATTTTGTCAATCTTGTCACGGATTTTGATGGCGCTTAAAATCGATTGAACTGATTCGCCTCGGTAGGCAATATAGAAAGCCTGAGATTTGAGCGAATGTTTGCGGATAAATTCAGTAAAACGGGCCGTGTCAAGGGCAGTTCCGATACTATAGCCTTCACACTGCCGCCAAACTTCCTCCATTTCAGACCCCATGTTTTCAACCAGTTCCTGCATATAGGCGTTAAAATCGCCATCATGATTGCTGGTAAATAATAAGTGTGGACCAACAGCTTGATCGGAGTCATCCAAAATAACCAAGCGGGCAAAGTGGGTAGATGGAGATTTATGGAAATAAGCGTCGGCGGATCCGCCAATTTCCCAACCACTTTTGTTTAAGATATGTTTGAGCGCCTCAACTTCTCCAGACTTAATGGGCGCAATTACTGTCAGAGCTTTTTGTACCATCTGAGTCTTACGGATTTGAGTCTCACCACCCACTGATACCAATTCCGTATGAGATTGCACAGAATAGGCGCCTCAAAACCTGGCTGGCCATAATTCCGTTCTATGCAGTGTCAAAAAGAATGGGTATGAGTTGGAAAACTATCTTTTGTATCCTAAGGAGTGTGGTTTATTTTGGACAGTACCCCTGAGGGCACTTTAATTTGAGGCGGATTTTTGGTATAGTAGTTTGCCTTTCGGTTGCTGGGATAGCGCTAAGTGATTATACAAAATTCCCAGGTGCTTAGTGGTTTTCATTGACATTGATTACACCCTGCATCCTCGCTTCTCTTCCCCCAGTTGACATTGGTTTCGAGAGCACATGTCGCGCCCCCAAATAGCGTAAGACGCGACAAGCCGGATAAAGCATTGGTATCTTGGGTGACAACCCCTAAGTATTTCTAGTAATTAACCTCTCAGGTTTATTGGCATATCTATCTAATCTGGACAAGGCAAAAAAGGTTGAGTTTGCTGATTTCAAGCACTCGAAGGAGAGACTAATATGGCTACAAGAGGCTGGAAAACCCAGCTTCTAAACTTGTACTTTGAGTACATTGGTCAGAGTGCTTAGTGTCATTGAATTACTTCGGCGTTGGTAAATCGGAAGATGAATTTGGATTTATCCACTAGATAACAGGTAATGTTCGTAAGGCTTTCTAAACTAAGAGGGCTTTAAGTTCAACTTTTCATTTATCAACGCCATTACTTCTATATTTCATTTGTGAACAACCCGTTTTTGAAACATTTGCTTCTAGAAGATTTCTGACGCCAAGACCAGAGCATGACACTTCAAAGGGCGAAAAGTAGGGAAGACTGAAAGCCCTTGCCACCATGAGTTTATACACCAAGAAATAGAAGGGGATGAACTTTTGCCTGAACATCCCCAGACTGAGCATGAAGTCGTAGAGGGCGACATTCACAAAATAGTAATGACATTGCCGCTTATATTGGTTGATATCCCTCCAGCGTCTATATTGTCATGGCCTACTATATCGCGCCCAGTTTTCTGAACAAATTGGCTGTTCATATCACCAAAAACTATCTGGAGCTGCCTCAAGTTCGGATACCTCTAATTCTCGGCATTCATGGACGTAAAGGGGAAGGTAAGTCCTTCCAGTGTGAGCTGGTGTATGAGCGCATGGGAGTTGAGGTGGTCCATATTTCGGGAGGTGAGTTGGAAAGTCCGGATGCGGGGGACCCGGCCCGGTTGGTTCGACTGCGCTATCGAGAAGCCGCCGAATTGGTGCAGGTGCGCGGGGTGATGGCGATATTGATGATTAACGACTTGGATGCGGGGGCGGGTCGGTTTGACCGGATGACTCAATACACCGTCAACACCCAGTTGGTGAATAACACCCTGATGAACATTGCGGATAATCCGACGAATGTTCAGCTGCCGGGGAGCTACGATGAAACCCCGCTGCAGCGCATACCCATCATCGTCACTGGGAATGATTTCGCCACCCTGTATGCCCCGTTAATCCGAGATGGGCGAATGGAGAAGTTTTATTGGGAGCCAAATCGGGATGATCGGATCGGTATTGTGGGTGGCATTTTCGAACCCGATGGATTATCTCATGGGGATATCGAACACCTGGTAGATACCTTTCCAGGCCAAGCTATCGATTTCTACGGAGCGTTGCGATCGCGCATCTACGATGAACAAATTAGCCACTTTATCCATATCGTTGGCTTCGAAAACGTTTCTCGAAGTGTGGTGAATACCACTTCTCCTCCTCAATTCCAAAAGCCAGATTTTAGCTTGTCTCACCTGATTGAAGTCGGGCGTCAACTGGTGAGGGAGCAAGACCGAGTGCGAGACATGCAACTTGTCCGAGAATACAACCAGGCTTTGAACGTCACGCTATCTCCATTAGAGGATATGCCCTCAGTCTCCCAACCAGGTGAGTTTTACAAGTCATATCAAGACCGATCAAACGGTGGATCTGTCAATGGGTCTCCTGGCCAACCGCCATCCTTAACGCCCCCCTCTTCTAGTGATGGACATGCCTTGACAAATTCTGGTAAGCCTCTCAATTCGGAGACATTAGAACAAGTACGGCGACTGCTGGCTCAAGGCTATCGAATTGGGCTGGAACATGTCGATCAACGACGCTTCCGCACCAATTCTTGGCAGAGCTACACTGTACTACAAACTCCTGATGAATCTGAGGCGATCGCTGCCTTAGAAGCTTGCCTCGCTGAATATGACAATGAGTATGTGCGACTAATTGGGATTGACCCAAAAACTAAACGTCGCATTTTAGAAGCCATCATTCAGCGTCCGGGCCAGTAAGAAACTAGACTATGGCTGAATCTGGGGGTATGTTTACTGAAATGACCAAAGTGGCTTGCGGATGTTGGCTACCTAAGACAACCTCAAGTTCAAAAATGAATTCGCTGTAGTCAGCAAGATCATCCAGTCCAATTAGACTTAAGACAATTTCAGCCACTAGCCAGGTTGCTGCTTTGAGCCAGATTCTTTGCATTTTGTCTGCATCAGCTTGACATTTGAGTTGAGACATCATTTAGCATTTCACAATTTAGAATTTCAAGGTGATTTTTTGGCTAGTCTCATATTAAAATCACCTTTCTTCCAACCATCAGCTTGCCGCAGACAGGGGATGATGAACATAGCTCAACTCATTCGATTTTTGGATGGATTCCTTGCTTAATTCATTTGGTTTTTGGATGAATTCCTTAATTGTCTCCAGGTCAATGTAGCGATCGGCGACATTGATTAAACTGTCACTCGTCATCGAGCGCAAACTCACGATTTCAACCCGGACGCCTAGGTAGCTAATCTTGTTGACCGCGTAGGCCAAATCGCCATCACCACTGACTAAAATAGCTGTATCGTAGGAATCCGCTAAAGTCATCATATCTACAGCAATTTCAACATCTAAGTTTGCCTTTTTTGAGCCATCTACAAATTGAACAAGATCTTTTGTGACTACTCGGAAACCATGATGCCGCATCCAAAGCAGAAAACCTTTCTGTTTTTCATTACTCGGATCGATACCTGTATAGAAGAAAGCTCGCAATACTCGAGCGCCATCCGCCAGAGAATTAAGCAGTTTGCTATAATCGATTTCAATCCCTAATTGTAAAGCAGCATAGAATAAGTTCGAACCATCGATAAAAATAGCCACTCGACCACGATTTAAATTATTCAAAATGGGCATATCTTTATGGGAATTCATCATTTCTATAATCCTCTATTGCATTCGAATTTATTCGAATTTCATAATTGTCTGAATATCTAATTCACGCAGTAAAATTGTCAGTCTGCTTACTTCTATTTCTGCTTTTAATTTAGCTATGTCTGACTCTAGTTTAACTGCATAGATCCATGCCCCTGAATCAAGTCAAAAGTTTTTCATCCTACCGATACTATCGATAATTTTTAACCCTCGAGTTCTCAAAAGATAGAGGTTCCCTTGTGAAAGCTGAATTCATTGTTTACAAGTCTCTTTATTTATTGAATATCTACTCGCTTAACACCCTTTTCTAGAGATGAATTATAGAAAATTTCAGGCTTCTGGCTTGTGCCTCTTACCAGTTAATTGTAAGTAGTCTATCAGCATATAGTTCCATTGGGATTAACTCAAACTCACTGTTAACTTTTACTTTGGTATAAACAACTTTCAGGAATGGATTGCTATTTTATATCTCTATATAAGGCATGATTCTTACCTCCTGGTGTTAATGGATTGATGTATTCTGATTCAATACACTTGCAATACATGCTCAAGATGCAACGATCAGGACTATTGGTCTACGGTTGCTAAATAGATCACGCTTACTAGCGCAACACTTGAAGGCAACGTAGCGAGGACTGTAAAAATTAACCAAAAATCAATATGCATGGTGGATTCAGATTTTCCCTCTTAATAAACCTCTGGGTGAACTTAGTTTTAATGTAAATTCGAAAAATGAAAAACCAATGAAACCTGTAAAGGTTATTTCAAGTGTCCCAATCGAGCAGCTCAGCTATCTGGTCTGCTAACAGCATGGCTTTGAAAGGTTTAGTGATAATCCCGGTCACACCGACTTCAAGAAATCGGTTTTGATCAGTCGCTTGAGTCTTGGCGGTCAGCAAAATTACCGGGATTTGTTGGGTTACTGCATTAGCCCGCAGTTTTTGAAAGGTTTCTAGGCCGTCCATATCGGGCATCATCACATCTAGGAGAATGGCGTCGGGTTGTTCAGCTGCGGCTTTGGCTAGCCCGACTAGACCTGAGCTGGCCGTTGAAACCTGCCAACCACCTACCGCTTCCAGCGCCAGTTCTGCGACTTCCCGGATATCGTCTTCATCATCAACAATCAGGATGTGTTTAGTGGGCACGGTAACTATTTAACGGTGTACTACCTTTACTGTCGATCTTGAATTCCTCGACTGAGCAGGTTGATGACTTCTTGTTCGAATTCCTCAGGTGCAATACGGCCTTTGGTTAGAAACATTGTCTGCCCCAGCTTTAACCTTGCTCGATCAGTATGGTCCAGGTCTTTGGCTGTATATACGACGAGCGGCGTCCGATACAGACGATTGTGTTGACGCAGCCAATCCACAATAGCGAAGCCATCACCGTCAGAAATATTCAGGTCGAGCACCAATAAATCAGGAAGAATATGCTGACTTAACTGAATTGCTTCTCGTCCCTTTTGAGCATGATGAGTCTCGACTCCATGGCGATCAAAGAATGTCATGAGCACCTGCGCCAAATCAGGATCGTTTTCTACAATCAAAACTTTGGCCTTCTACTGACGGGTCATCATCACATACCAGCACCAGCGGCCCCATCCTCCCAGTCATGGGATTTGTCAAGTATTTGACATACGACTCCACAGAGGGAGTCAGACCTCCCTTCCAATAGCTTGACGGACATAGATGATGAACAGGTTCAGATAAAAAGATTGACACCGTCGCCTCAATCGATAGTCAAGCCAAACGTTAACAACCAGTCATTCGTAGTCACAGTCGTAACTGCCCCACATCTTCCTTGTTCGATATCGTCTTGGCTAGGGCTGCGCCTCAAACATCAAAACGTAGTCGTTAGATGCATACCGGAAGGATGACGAGGTCACAGCGACAATTCGAACACTTTAATCATTCAACTTGAGAGGATTAATGCCTTGGCTAAATCGGTCATATCGCTCCTTTAAGAAA
>JAKSDM010001069.1 GCA_022360135.1 Pseudanabaenales cyanobacterium
CTGCATTGCAATAGTTATACGGCAGATAGTAATGGTAGATTAACGCTATCAAATAGCTTGATAATCTCTAATGCTGCTAAGTCTTTAGAGCCAACTGGGAGGAATTCCAGTACGCTAAAGCCAACTATATCAAATTTGCTCTTTAAGCTAACTAATAAATCTCTGAGTCTATCTATACTGATTCCATCTGGGGTTGGGCAAGCAACATGAGGAAACTCCTCAGGCTCAATTACATCTAGATCAAGATGGATATAGAGCTTGTCAGAACCAATCCTGCATAGTTCTGAAATCAACTTACCAAAATTGCCATCATTAATTGTTTTGGCAGAGAAAATAGATAATTCTTTTTGCTGAATGAAACAACTTTCAGGTGAGTCAAGTTCTCTTGCCCCGATAAGAAATACTTGCTCTGGAAATAATGTTGAGAAGGTATGATTCAAAATGCTGGTGTCGCCTTCACCCAGTAAAACACGCAACGGCATTCCATGAAAATGAGAACTAGGAGATGAACTGGGTGTATTTAAATCTCCATGAGCATCTAGCCAGATGACCATTAAAGATTGGTCATACCTCTTGTTCAGAAAGGAAATTGGAGCAATCTCAACGCCACAATCTCCTCCAATAGTCAAAATACGCTCAGGGTTATGAAATTGGATCACTTGACAGGCATCTAAGAGCTGAGAAAAAATTTGGCTGTATCCAAGAATGTTTTCATCAGCAACTAGCGAATAAGTTAGAGAAATAGGGATTTGGCTAAAGGAGATTCTATCGCGCAGAAAATCGTAAAGAAGTTTAGCACCTGCGTAAAGTTCAAATCTTGCTGAACCCTGCCATTGTGGAAAGAAAAGGTTCAGGGTTTTGTGTAAAAACTCTGACATTAGCAGATCACTTACTCTACTGAACACTAACAGATAGCTTTAAGGAAGTCGCCCCCATCGACACATCGAAGCCGTATAACTTGTAATTCAACGTCAGATCTGCTGGATAAGATCCACACTTCCAGATCTTATCCATTACTTTTGATACTGGTGGTGAAATATTTGTTAATGTCTAGAACATTGATTCTGCCGTTGATGTCATTACAAAACTACAAGTTACTTTCATAGCTGATAACGCAATATCAGGGCTTTCAGCATGTTAAGCAATGTTTCGCCACCAGTTGTAGTAGAACCAGTGTCCAAATGATCAACTCGAAGGTCCGAGCGACGATAACTACTAGCTTACGGCAAGGGCGCTCCCGCGAGGGAGGGTCTGAAGGAAGCCAGCGGCAAAGCTGCGAGCCGACGGACAGAAACATCATAGATGGTCCAATTGAAGCAAAGCTGCAACGAGGGGCCATTAGGCATAGAATGGAGCCTGAAACAACGTAAATTCGTTGGTATCTGCTCCTGTAGATCTTGGAGCTGCGATCGCAACCCCCTCCCAATCAATCGTCTCAGCCAACTCGACAAACGCGGCATAGGTGAGATCGCAAAAGTCCAGTCGCAACCTCACTTCACAATAAAGCTGATCCTTGGGGGGCAATGAGGTGCAAATTTTATCCTGCTGCTGTAGAGATGAAATGGTTTTGTGTTAGTCGATTGACAAAGTAGTAGCGATTGTCTTGAATGTCAAGTTAAATAGGAATGTTTTTGCAGAAATAAATTTAAAAAGTAGCAAGAGACACAGACAAGAAAAGGGTTGCAACTGTCATTATTAGCTGCATACAGAATTGAATATTTCTAGCCATCGAAAGGATTGAAGAAGTAACTGAATATGGAGATTCATTCACTAAGGTGTTGAGTTTCCCAGACAGCTTTTTTAAAAGACACTGAAACCACTATAAATCGTTGAGTTTTCGATTGCTGAAAGTTTTTTTCTAAAGTCTACTACTCATGACAAAATGACGACACTCTCGTCGTTCACCTTAGCTTAAAAGACGTATTCTCAAGAGTTTAAAAAACTTACCCTCAAGTCCTGTTTAAGCCGGGACCTGCCAAGTTTTGTTGTCACGAATCATGGCATTGAGAATCACCAGTAACTTTCGAGTACAGGCAATCAAGGCCACCTTCTTCAGTTTGCCCCGCTCCAACAATCGTTGATAGAATGACTTAATCACTGGATTATGCCGCGTCGCCACCAACGTGGCAATGTACAACCCACATCGAACCGACGTGCGTCCTCCAGTAATCATTCGTTTGCCCTTGTATTGGCCGCTATCGTGATTAATTGGAGCCACCCCCACTAAGCGAGCAATTTGTTTATCCGTGAGCGTTCCCAACTCGGGCAACTCGGCCAAGCATAAAGCAGCAGTGACTGAACCAATGCCTTTAAAAGAGATCAAAATCTCTTGTTTTCGTTGCCAGTTATCTTGGGTTTGAGTCAGGGTTTGAATCTGTTCATTGAGCCCTTCAATTCGTTCTTTAAGCTCCTTTAGGTGGGCTTTGATGTCAGCTTGAATGGATGCGGGCGCACTACTGAGACGATTTTTCTCGGCTACTTGCATCTCCACCAACGGCCCTCGTCGCCGAGTTAAGTCGCTTAATTCTTGAGCATTCGTGTTGATTTTTGGCAGGGGTTGCGGTTGAATTGTTTGGGCAAACAGCGCTAGCACATAGGTGTCGAGTTTATCGGTTTTGGCTTTTCCTAAACTGATGGCCAGTCCTTTGACTTTGCGAGGATTAACCATCGCAACCGGAATCTCTGCTTTTTGTAAAGCTGATACACTCATTCGCTCTAGTCCACCGGTTGATTCCAAAAC
>JAKSDM010000201.1 GCA_022360135.1 Pseudanabaenales cyanobacterium
AAATGCCTATTCTGTCATGTGGTTTCTAGGTGGCTCAGGTAGCCAAACACTGTCTTGAGGACTTTTCAAACACCCTCTCAGCAAAAAATTTAAGTCAATGCTCATTTTCGCTAAGGAGTTAGCAAGCTGTCAAAACGAATCTTCAGGAGTTGGGTAAGTCATTCGAAGGATGCCAATCAAGATGAATTGAGTGCGATTAGAATGGGTGGCCCCGCCCCCATCAAGGTCAGTCGCTAAGGTCTTGATGTCTCTTAATTGACCTGATCATCCTAACTGAAGCCGTGCTTCCTCAACCGACCCAAAAATTTTGTCGGTAAATTTTACATACCAGGCAGCTGCTTGAACTTGAATGATGTAAGCCATTGCAATGATCAGAGCAATCTCTGAGCCTTGCTCTTTTCCGAAGGCGGTCATCGCGATCGCCAGCGCAATTGACAGATTCCGCATCACCGTGCCATAGACTAAGGCGATCGCATCTCCTCGCTCAAACAGAAACTTACCCACAAGCGTACTCAGGAGAAAGTTGCCGATATACAAAATAGCCAGGGGAACCAGAAATGATAACAGGACGATGGGGTTAGCTAAAATATCTTTCGATTTTAGCGCCATCGCCACAAAGACAATACCTACAACCCCTAGTGTGGAAAAAGCAGGGAACTTTTGCTTGAGGTTTTTGTGATATTTATCAGCCCCCACAATGTGAATCAGGGATAAGCGGGTTATGAATCCCAGAACCATGGGAAGAAATACGATAATGACAATCTGTTTGAAAATAGCGGCCAGAGGAATCTCAACTATGGTTCCCATTAACCATTTCGCGTAAAAGGGCGTCGCCAGGGATCCCAAGATCAAGCCAATGACGGTCATCTTGATGGCGGCGCTAAGGTTCCCTTGGGCAAATCCTGTCCAGGAAATAGTCATGCCGCTGGTGGGCAATAGCGAGGCAAGTAGGAGTCCAAGGGCAATCAGCGGTTGGTTTGCAAAAAAGATGCGCCCCATGCCAAAGGCCAAAAAAGGAATCACGCCAAAATTAATCAACTGAGTCAAAAGCTGAACTTTATAGTCCCCTCCCAAAAACACTTTTTGGATTTGCAGGTTAATCATCATGGGATAAACCATGAGAAATGTGAGGGGGATGATGAGAGTCTTGAGGAAGTTAGGATCCGCGAAAACCCCAAAAATAATCCCCAGAATCATGAAGATTGGAATCGACCAAACCAATTTTCTTTGGAGAACTGCTAACAGTGTCCACATTGTTCAAAATCTCTTTAATAAGTTAGGTGTCAGCGATCGCCATTTCCGTGAGAAGGCTGACAACAAATTGATAGAGGAAACGGGAGAGAGGTCAACGGTAGAAACTGCTTGACCCCTTCTCCCGACTTAGGAGATGAGATATGAAACGCTTTATGCAGCTTGCTTACCCGTGCAAGTGGTCAGCCCCAATCGCCGCCATTCCATCATGCCGCCCGTGACGTTGAAGATCTTACTAAACCCAGCCTTAGCAATCTGCTTAGCGGCAACAGGACTGCGGTGAGCCGTTAGGCAAATCACCGCGATTGGTTCATTCTTCGGCAAGTCCTGAAACCATTGAGGGAGAACCCAGTTTCGCAATCCTGGGAACATCCCCATCAGAATTCGTTGGAGACTCAGATTGATTGCGTTAGGAGCATGAAACATAGCGTACTCAAAGCTGCTCCGAACATCTATCAGCCGAGGGGGATTGGGTAACTGAACAAATTCCTCTGGGGAAAGGTCAATAATAAAGCTTGATTGAAATGAAGATATGGATGCCATCGAACACCTCCATAAAGTTAAGCAATCATCTTGGAATAGAACTGCTACGCCGCCTTATCTTCTGGGTTGTCTTGAGGCTATATGGTAGCGATCGCTGGAACGACTTCGCCTCCAGCCAATAACTCAGGGAAATGGTGAGTGTTTGGCGCATGCATCACTTGAATTCCCAAGGCGGCGCGGTTGATCAGGTCAGCATTGGTAGGAATCACCTTTCCTCGGCTATCCAAGATGGAGTGATTAAAATTGAACCCATTCAGGTTGAAAGCCATCGTCCCAATACCCAGGGCGGCAAACCAAATTCCAATAGTGGGTATAGCAGAGAGAAGAAAATGGACAGAACGACTATTCCGCATAGCCGCGCCTGGAATCAACAATCGTCCCAGATAACCGGCATGGCCTGCGAACAGATTGTAGGTAGTCTCTTGTTGACCAAATCGATATCCCGCATTAGCTGACTCCCCTTCAGAAGTTTCGCGAATTAAGCTAGCTGTTACCAGTGAGCCATGCGTAGCGCTCAAAAAAGCGCCGCCAAATATCCCGGCAACCCCCAACATGTGAAATGGGTGCATCAAAACGTTGTGCGCAGCTTGTAGGGACAACATGAAGTGGAAAGTACCCGCAATCCCCAGCGGCATTCCTTCGGAAAAGCTGCCCTGGCCAATGGGATAAACCATGAGTACAGAAGTTGCTGCAGTCACAGGGGCTGAAAAGGCGACAGCAATCCAGGGGCGCATCCCCAGACGATAGCTCAACTCCCACAGTCTTCCTAAGTAGCTCCAAATCCCAATCAGGAAGTGCAGCACAATCAACTGATAGGGGCCTCCGTTGTAGAGCCACTCCTCGATAGAGGCAGCCTTCCAGATGGGGTAGAAGTGTAAACCAATGGCGGCGGAGGTGGGGACAACACCTGCTGTTACGATATTATTGCCCCCCAGGATAGAACCCATTACAGGTTCTCGGACGCCATCCATATCAACTGATGGGGCGGCAACAAAGGCAAAGACAAAGCAAATAGCGGCAGCCAGCAAAGTCGGAATCATTAGCATGCTAAACCAGCCAATGTATATCCGGTTGTGGGTGCTTGTCACCCATTCGGCAAATTGTTTCCAAGGTCGGAACCGAGCTAATCTTGGTTTTGGCCGATACTGAATTGTGGTAGTCATGATCAAATCTCCTATATCTGTAATCAGGTCAAGGGACAGCTCTTCTATTCCCTTAATGGGTTAAGCCGCCACAGTGACTGGAGCTTCCATTGCAAACTGGATTCTGAGGCGATCGCCCTCCATATTGGCGCCTGTGGGCTGGAGTGCGGCTAAGGCTTGGGGCAACACCAAGTTGCGGCGGTGATTGCCAATTCGAATGTTGAGTTCATCTCCTGTTTTGTGCAATTGAATCTGTTCTTTCGGAATATTGGGGAGAAAGATTTCTAAGACGTAATTCCCTGGCTCCTGCAAAACCCGAAGTGTAGTCTGTTGATAATAAACTTGAGTCGGGTCTTCATCCGGATACAGCGTTTCCTTCAGTCTTTCCAAACTAGCCAGACCGCAAAGCTCTTGTGTGTAAAGGGGAACTTCTTTAATCGGCAAAGGCCGAAAGTTTTCTTGAATCTCCTGGCGATACTGCTGTTGGGTATGCTTCCAACGATCAAAGAAAGGATCGTTGACCTGTTCGGGAATAATCCGATTGGCAATAATCTGATCGGTGGCCACGTTATACAGACTTAGATAGGCGTGAGCCCGCAAGGATTCCTTGATCACCATCTTTTCGGGATTGGTGACTAACCGCACCGTTGTCTGGCGATTATCGGTCAGAATCCTTTCGAGCGCCTCAATCTGCTCATAAAATTCGTAAGGCGCATCCATGACCTCCCGGTCGGGTAAAGAGAAACCTGTGACCCGTTTAAAAATTGGTTCAAACACAGGGCTCAGAACATTAGCCATACCTTGAAAGGGTTTATAGAAACGCCGCATGTACCAGCTGGAGATCTCAGGTAGACTCAACAGCCTCAGGGCGGTTCCTGTGGGTGCTGAATCAATAATCAACACATCGAAATCCCCGGCGTCATAGTGGCGCTTCATCCGCACCAGGCCGAAAATTTCATCCATGCCTGGAAAGACAGCCAGTTCTTCGGCATGGACACCCTCAAGTCCCTGGGCCTGGAGAACTTCTGTCATATAGCGCTTGACGGCTCCCCAATTTTGCTCCATCTCGATCAGCGCATCCAACTCAGCGCCCCAGAGATTTGGCTGCACCAGAGTCGGTTCATGCCCCAGCGCCCGATCAAAACTATCTGCAAGGGAATGGGCGGGATCCGTGCTCAGCACCAGCGTACGATAGCCTAACTCAGCACAACGAAGACCTGTGGCTGCAGCGACCGAGGTCTTGCCAACTCCTCCTTTTCCAGTCATTAAGATTATACGCATGGGTAGCTTACCTCCTAATTCAAATTTTCTGCTCTGGCAAAATCAGCTCTTAGCGGGTCTGTCTTTTGGGAGTTTGCTGAGGCTGATGAAAACCGGGTATCTGCCTGTCCCAATCAACAGTTCGGCGAAGCTGTTTTGCTTTCATTGCCCCTTTCGGTGGGGGCGGTTCGATGCCGCTTGAGCAGCCCAACGGCATTGAACCCAGTGAACGAGTGTAAGATCAAAGATGTTTAGTTGTTTGCAAACTAGCCAATCGCTTGTCTGGCATGGTTGACTAGGGCAAACGAAACCATAATCGAATGAACTCCAGGGACACTTTCAACCTGTTTGATGATTGTGTGGGCTGTTGCCACATCCTTCACAGAACCCAAAAGGGACACCGCGCCATTGTCTACCCTGATTTTTAAGTTATTCTTGTCAGACACTGTTGAACTAATTGCTTGAAGAATGTCTGTATCGCCTTGGGATTCGCCCTGTTCTTGCGCTACACATAACCCAGAGCACTGACCTCCACTGTTAGAGAGGTGTATATCTTCCTCAAACTTAAAGATCTTCTGTTCCTGAATTTGAAGACTATTGCCCAGATCAAAGGCTGTTGGATTAGACGAGGCCATCACTGGTAGACCACTTGAAAAGGTCAAAGTAGTGATGCTCAGTAGTGCAACAACAGTGCGAAATAATTGCTTATGGTCTATCAGCGCCAAACTGGTGGCTGTCACGGCAGCGATAGACAGAAGTTGTGTGTGTGTAGCAATCATTTATGTTATCTCCAAAAGTGAGCAGATGACCATTTTTTTGACTTTCGCCAACAGTAAAATTCAAAGTCCCTCTCCCTCGGGGAGCTATCGTATACACAAGTCGGAGTCGGAGTTATTTCGGCCCCCTAAATCCCCCAATTCTGGGGGACTTTGAACTCTGATCCCCCGCAGAATTGGGGGGTTAGGGGGGCCAGATCGGTGAATTTGCAATCGAGGTCGAGATCTGTGTACACGGTAGCCCTCGGGGAGAGGGATTTAGGTTGAGGGTCAAAACTACGGATCCCAACATAGACTGGGTGTAGGCGGCAATAATTTCTGGTTGCGCTGGCGCTCTCTTAGCAGGGCTTTAAACCCACCAGGGTTCCCGCCCAGTGCGAGGGTCAATTTCTGTCCAGGAAGCAATCCAGATCATGTCCCCTTCGACTTTGACGTGAACCAGTTTGAGGGGACGATCTGCAGGACCGCGCTGCACAGCCCCATCGGGTCCGAAGCGAGAACCGTGGCAGGGGCACTGAAATTGGTTATCCAGGCTATTCCAGGGAAAGGTGCATCCCAAGTGGGTGCAGTTGTCGACAATTCCCATCGGATCTAAGGCTCCATCTTCTTTGACAGTCAGATAGGTGGGTTCTCCAGCGAGTCCTGCAATTAGAGCCCGAGTTCCAGGTGGTTCGGCCAAAATCTGCCGGGCTGGAATGGGATTACCGAGTTTATCTTTGGCCAGGATGCCGCTGCCTTCATCTCCTTCCATGGGAGGGACAAAGAACTTAGCAGCCGGGTATAAGGCCAAACCTGCAGTAGTAGCAACAACAGCGCCCGTGAGGAAATTGAGCAACTGTCGCCGTGACAGTGAAGGACTTTCAAGCGGAAGACGGTTATCCAAGGGTGAAGGGTTTTTAAGCGGAAGACTATCATCCATATTTATTTACCTCCTTGAGGTTGGGGTAAGCTTAGAGAGATTACCCCAACAATTGCGATCGCTAGGATTGAGGATTCCGATTTGGCTTTTGGGTATTGATACCGAGTAAGCCGTAGAGGGTGCAGGAGCCCAAAATTGCCGTCAGGGCTGGGATCAGCGCAGCGATCGCCAACCCTATACCCAAGGCGGAACTGGCGTAGATGTTCAACCCCAGATAGAGCAGAACACCCGCCAAAATTAGACGAATCACGCGATCTAACGCGCCAACATTGTTAAACATGTGGATTACCTCCGAGTGTTGAATGATTGGTTACTCAAAATAGGTTGCAAGTTACTTTAAGCCGCTACTGGAACCGCCGCTGGCAGTCGATCCATAACCGCTTGAATCTTTTGGCTGGCGGCAATGGCGATCTCTTTGGCTTTAGGGCTATGAAGCGTGAGGAACATGATCAAAGGGTCTACTGCTGATACCTCGACCCGACCCTCTTCGTGCTCTTGCACCACGACATTACAGGGGTACAGAACCCCAGCTTTGTCGTCAGTTTGAAGCATCTGATACGCCACCAACGGATGGCAGGCTCCCAGAATTTTGTACTTTCGAAAGTCAACATCCAGCTTCTGTTTGAAAGCAGCCTGGACATCAATTTCAGTTAGCACACCCATGCCTTCTTCCTTCAGGGCCTGGGTAACTTGGGCGATCGCCTGATCGAAAGAGGCGTCTACAACCTTGCTGAAATGATACATAAGTCCTCTAAAAGGTCTCTTTCCTGGTTAATTGGGGTTTAGACAAAACACCACATCTAGTGAAGTGAGTGACCAAGAAAACTCTACAGATAGCGTTGTTCCAGGGTATTTGCCTAAACTCTAGTGGTCAAGCAACGTTTCAAATCAATGGAACAGTTTACTTTTCTTCATTATATAACCAGATGGGAATTTGTTCAAGCAATCCTCTTGATTGAGTGAAACGAGTCTCATCAGGGTCAATTACGCCGCCAGCCTCACGCCGATAGCAGTTAGTGGAAATAGCCAAAGCATCTCCCATCGGGGGGGTTGATCTCGATCGGTTCGACTCACGTCGTCCAATCCTTGAATTTATTGATAGAGCCCTCAATATGGGTCAATCCTCACAGGATCCTCAAATTAATCATTTGGAATGAATTGGAGTATGCATTTCTCTGTTAGTCTAACTATATAACTACTCACTCAGATAATCATGGGTGGGTTTTCAGTTTTTGTGAGGGCAACAATAGGATGGCGCAATCATGGTCATGCGCATTGCCCCGCCTTGCTTCATCTAGTTCAACTAGGAGAATTTGAAATGGCTAATGTTGTTGTGATCGGCGCCGGATTAGGGGGTCTTCCAACCGCTTATGAGCTGCGGCGTCTCCTGCCCCGTCAACATACCGTGACCCTAGTGTCTGACAAACCCCAATTCACCTTTATTCCAGGGCTGATCCGGGTGGCGTTGAATTTGAATTCACTGGAGCATATTCAGCTCAATCTAGAGCGACTTGTCCAGAGGCATGGGATTGAATGGGTTTGCGGAAAAGTGTCCGCCCTTGATCCGGATGCTAAGCGGATCACAGTTGAGGGCGGTCAGACGATTGATTATGACTATGTTGCGATCGCCACAGGGGCTTCCCTGGCTTTCGATAACATTCCAGGACTTGGCCCCCATATGGGGTATACCCATTCTATTTGCACGCCCGACCACGCCCTACAGGCAAGAGAGGCTTGGTTAAGCTTTCTTGAAAAGCCTGGACCGTTGGTGGTCGGCGCAGCGCCGGGAGCAGGCTGTTTTGGCCCTGCCTATGAGTTTGTCCTGATGGCCGATTGGGAGCTACGCCGTCGAGGCTTGCGCGATCGAGTATCCATTACTTACGTGACGCCAGAACCCTACATCGGCCATATGGGGGTAGGCGGTGTCAACAACGCCAGGGAGTTAACTGCTGCTCTCATGCAAAAACGGGAGATTGAGGTGATTGATAACGCCGCAATTACCGCGATTACCGCCAGCAGCATTGGCCTTACTGATGGTCGTCAGATCCCGTTCCAGTACTCAATGATCCTACCCACCTTCCGAGGAGCCGAGTTTATCCAGAAAGTGCCTGGACTCGGTAATGAAAGGGTGTTTATTTCTGTCCTGCCGACCTATCAACATCCCAAATTTCCTTCAATTTACGCCCTGGGCGTCAGCGTGCAGCTTAACCAACCAGAGGAGACCGCCATCCCGATCGGGTTGCCTAAGAGTGGAGAAATGGCGGAAGCAATGGGG
>JAKSDM010000877.1 GCA_022360135.1 Pseudanabaenales cyanobacterium
ATAAAGTCACGGCTGAAGGCTATTCAATGCGTCGGTTGTGCGATCTTAAATTGATTCGGGCTCAAACACCCATTATGGCGTTGACCTGGTCTGTCATGCATCCCATTGACGAGGACAGTCCGCTGTTTGGGATTGATGCAGAAACTTTCGCCCAGTGGGACTCCCAAATTATTGTCACGTTGACAGGACTAGATGACACCCTCTCTCAAACAATCCATACGCGCTATATCTACACACCCGGATTGATCGTCTGGAATATGCGCTTCGTGGATGTGGTCACAACTGCGGCGGATCAAACACGGCAGGTGGACTATACGCATTTTCATGATGTGACTGCGCTACAGGAGGGGACGGAGGTGAGGTGGGAGAGGAGGTAAGGGGCGTGGGGATGTTAGATTTTGGATTTTGGAGGTTTGGTCAATCATTTTGTGTCAATATGATTGGAATCACTCGGGCTTCTCCCGCTTCGCGCCGCTGCATAGCCTGTTTTAATTCCACTTGGTCAGGCGACATCTTAAAGCCCGCCCATCTCTGCTTCCCTCTTTCTTTGAATTGCTGTGATAATGTATGGGATCTGTCAAAAGTTGACCTGACGGGGTTATGGCGACATTTTTGTTAGAAGTTGGGACAGAAGAACTGCCTGCAAGTTTTGTAGGAGAGGCGTTGGCCCAGTGGCGATCGCGGATTGCCTCTGAGCTGACGGAGCAGTTTTTGACCCCGGAAGCGGTTGAATTCTATGGTACGCCTAGACGACTGGCGATTTTGGTGAAGGGGTTGCCAGTCCGGCAGCCGGACCGAGACGAGGAGTTTAAGGGACCACCGGCTGAGAAAGCGTTTAAGCACGGCAAGCCAACCAAGGCAGCGGAAGGATTTGCTCGATCTCGGGGGGTCGCAGTTGCAGATCTGGAAGTGCGGGAGACTCAGAAAGGGGCGTTTATCTTCGTCCAGCAGAAGATCCCGGGTCGGCCAGCGGCTGATATTCTCACCGAACTGATTCCGCAGTGGATTTTAGAATTGGAGGGCAGGCGCTTCATGCGCTGGGGAGATGGCGACAAGCGGTTTCCTCGGCCCATCCGCTGGTTAGTCAGCCTGCTGGATGACGCCGTTTTGCCAATTAGGCTGGAGAATGGTTCTGAAACCTGCGCCAGCGATCGTATCTCTCAGGGGCATCGGGTTCTGCATCCAAATCCAGTTGTCTTGAGCCATGCAGATGACTATAGCTCAGCCCTGAAGGCTGCTTATGTGCTGGTTGATCCGCAAGAGCGGTCTACTCGCATTTCCACTCAAATCAAAGCCGCTGCCCAGTCGGTGAATGGCTATCCAGTGATTTCGCCTGACTTATTGGCCGAGGTGACCCAACTGGTAGAATGGCCAACTGCTGTGGTAGGCAAATTTGACCTAGAATTTCTGGCCTTGCCGCCTGAGGTGGTGACCATGGAGATGGAAAGTCACCAACGCTACTTTCCGGTGCGAAAATCAGCTGACTCGCGGGAATTACTGCCCTATTTCGTCACGATTTCGAATGGTAACCCGGCTAAGTCCAACCTCATTGCAGAGGGTAATGGACGGGTGATCCGGGCGCGTCTCTCGGACGGCAAATTTTTCTTCGACGCCGATCAGACCATTCCCCTAGCAGACTATGTCCCCAAGCTAGAGACCGTCACCTTTGAAGAAAGGCTAGGATCATTGCGAGACAAGGTGAAACGATTTTGTGGGATCGCTGAGCGGATAGCCGACCAACTCCAACTCAATCCAGCTGAGCGAACCACAATTCAACGGGCCGCTCTCCTGTGCAAAGCTGATCTAGTGACTCAGATGGTGGGAGAATTCCCAGAACTGCAGGGCGTCATGGGGCAGAAATATAGCCTCTCCAGTGGCGAATCAGAAGCCGTGGCGACTGCCATTTTCGAACACTATCTACCTCGCGGCGCTGGGGATGCGCTACCCCAGTCCCTCGCTGGTCAGGTTGTCGGCATTGCCGATCGGCTAGATACCCTGGTAGGCATCTTTAGTCTGGATATGACGCCGACTGGGTCGTCCGATCCTTTTGCCTTACGTCGCGCCGCTAACGCGATTGTTAACATTATTTGGGCGGCCAGTTCGCCCCTGAATCTGCAGCAGCTTCTGCAAGACGTGATTGAGGATTTCGCCGCCGCCCCCGAGACGCCAGTGAAGGACGCCGCTGCTCTGCAAACCCAACTCCAGGACTTTTTCCTGCAGCGAATTCGCACCCTGCTTCAGGAAGAGCAGGGGATTGATTATGACCTGGTGAAGGCGGTGCTGGGGGAGGATGATCCAGAATATGCTGAACGGGCGCTAGTGGACGTGCTGGATGTGGGCGATCGCGCCATTTTCCTCCAAGCCATTCGCGCCAACGGTACGCTAGAGCGGATCTACGAGACGGTTAACCGAGCTTCTCGTCTGGCTGCTCAGGGAGATTTGGACACCCATTCGTTAGATCCAACGGCAGTGGTCAATTCCGAACTCTTTCAGCAACCTTCAGAAAATGCCTTTTACGAAACCCTCCAGCAACTGGAGCCCCAAACCCAGGCGGCTCGAACAGAGCGAGACTATCGCCAGTTGGTGGCTAGCTTAGAACAAGCCGCCCCGGTAGTCAGCCGCTTCTTTGACGGTCCTGAGAGTGTGTTGGTGATGGATGACGATCCAGATATCAGACGCAACCGCCTCAACCTACTGGGTCTGCTCCGAAACCACGCCCGGGTGTTGGCTGACTTTGGGGCAATTGTGAAGCAGTAAGACTTAAGCTTATGCAGCGTAGGGTTCATGTCATCGGCCTCGGTAAATCAGGGGTGGCGGCCGCCCGTTTATTGCAACGAAATGGATGGGAGGTGACGCTCAGCGATCGCAGCGACTCCGCCCATCTCAAGCGCCAAAAGCAAACCCTTACCCAAGAGGGATTGACGGTTCAGCTGGGCGATGAGTTTACCCCCGATGCCGCGATAGATTTAGTCGTTGTCAGTCCGGGCGTCCCCTGGCAAATCCCGCCGCTGGATCGAGCAAGAAACTTGGGGATTGAAACCATCGGTGAGGCGGAACTAGCCTGGCGCTATCTCGCAGAGTGTCCCTGGGTGGGAATTACGGGCACCAATGGTAAAACCACCACCACGGCCTTGACAGCCGCCATTTTTCAGGCGGCGGGCTTCCATGCGCCAGCCTGTGGCAATATCGGCTACGCTGCTTGTGAGCTGGCCCTGGAAAAGACACTACCGGACTGGGTGATTGCCGAACTCAGCAGTTATCAAATTGAAGCCTCAACCAGGCTTGCTCCCCACATCGGCGTTTGGACGACCTTTACCCCCGATCACCTCGATCGCCATAAAACGCTAGAGAACTACTACGCCATTAAGGCATCCTTAATAGATCGCGCCAGCCATATTGTGATCAACGGCGATGATCCCTACCTGCGCAATACCGCACCCAACCGTTGGGACCAAGTCCATTGGACTAGCCTCAAGGGCAAGGCTGCAATCGCCCCCCTGCAACCCACTGCCTACATTGAAGATGGCTGGGCAACCTTTCAGGGAGACCCTGTGGTCAGGGTGAAAGCGCTGCGGATGATGGGCGGCCATAATCGGCAAAATCTGCTGCTGGCAGTGGCGGCGGCAAGGTTAGCCGGGATTGAGCCGGGAGCGATCGCCCAAGCCGTTGCTGATTTCTCAGGGGTGCCCCACCGGTTAGAGCACATTGGCGCCTGGCAAGGAATTGATTTCATCAATGACAGCAAGGCGACTAACTACGACGCCGCTGAGGTCGGGCTTCGCTCTGTCATCGCTCCGACGATTCTGATTGCAGGCGGTGAAGCAAAAGTTGGCAACGATAGCGCTTGGCTAAAACAGATCCAAGCCAAGGCCGCAGCGGTCCTGCTGATTGGGAATGCCGCCGCCGCCTTGGCGCAACGGCTAGACCAAGTAGGATACACCGCCTACGAAATTGTGGAAACGATGGACCGAGCAGTGTCTAGAAGCACTGAGTTAGCTAAACAGTATGGGGCCAAAGGGGTGCTTCTCTCCCCAGCCTGCGCCAGCTTTGATCAGTATCCGAACTTTGAAGCCAGAGGCGATC
>JAKSDM010001511.1 GCA_022360135.1 Pseudanabaenales cyanobacterium
AGCAATTCCACCTGTCGATGCCTCAGATCTTATACTTGCCGCCTTTAGCTGAGTCAGACCAATCGCAGGCATAGCCCTTGGTATCCGGCACATATTGGTTCCAGGGGATGGGATCCACCGGACCTTCTGTTTCGGAGACGATATCGAATAGACCATCCTCTCGAATGGCGCCAATTCGCACCGTCTTAGAAAGGTGATGATTACTATTCATCGTCACTGCCCCTTCAGGGGCTGCAAACGTCTGACCATAGGCAGCCTGACGCACCGCCGCCAAGTCATCCGCTGTACCCGCTTGCTCCACCGCCTGCTTCCAGATATAGACCATAATGTAGGCCGCTTCCATCGGATCATTGGTGACGCGATCGCCCCCATATTCCGCCTTGAAGTCAGCCACCCATTTTTCATTCTCAGGCGTTTCCACGGTCTGGAAGTAGTTCCAAGCAGCATAATGGCCAATCAGAAAATCCTTGCCAATTTGCTTCACTTCCTCTTCAGCAATACTGACTGACATCACGGGATATTTATCAGGGGTGAGCCCCGCCCCTTGCATTTGCTTGAAGAAGGCGACGTTACTGTCTCCGTTGAGGCTGTTGAAGATAACGCCGCCCTTGGGTAGAGCCGCCTTGATTTTGGTGATAATGGGCGTTACTTCTGTGTTGCCTAAGGGCAAATAGTCTTCCCCGACAGTTTCACCCCCTAGGGCCTTGAGCTGTTCTTTAATGATCGTGTTGGCGGTTCGCGGGAAGACATAGTCAGACCCCACCAGGAAGAACTGTTTGCCTTTATTCTCCAAAAGCCATTCTACAGCGGGCTCAATCTGCTGGTTAGGAGCGGCGCCTGTGTAAAAGATGTTCTGAGAGCATTCCTGACCCTCATACTGGACTGGGTACCACAGCATGTGTTGTTTGGATTCGAATACGGGCAGGACGGCTTTACGACTCGCCGAGGTCCAGCAACCAAAGATGGTGGCGACACCATCCTGGTCAATCAGCTTTTCCGCTTTCTCGGCGAAGGTGGGCCAATCAGAGGCGCCATCTTCCTTGATCACCTCGATTTGCTTACCTAGAACGCCTCCAGCCTGATTAATTTCCTTAATCGCCAGCAACTCAGCGTCCACCACCGTGGTTTCACTAATGGCCATTGTCCCACTCAGAGAGTGGAGAATCCCAACTTTAATGGTATCGCCGCCACCCGCTGCTGATCCCACCCCATCCGTTGCTTGATCTACACCATTGGAAGGGCTATTGGCGCATGCTTTCAGGAAGACGCTGGTCCCCATTGCGGCAGAGCCATACAGCAAAAATTTCCGTCTACCGAATTGCCTTGTCATGTAGCTCAGTACTCCTGACTCAACTAGCCTTGATTTCAAAATCAGGTCAAAATTATCACATATAAGCTGTGATATTAGAGTTATGACTGCAGCTCAAATTGTAGTCTAAGTTACAGAAATTGGCTTTTTAAGCTTTGAAACGGTTTTGAACTCTAAGAAAATATACGCATTGATCTTATTAAAATTAAATTATTTTTAACGATTTTACCGATACAATACCGTTCGCATAAGCTCGATAATTTGCTCGTAGAGATGTTGCATGCAACGTCTCTACGTATCGTTGCAATCGCTAAAAACGTTAACTGATGAATATTGTCTACCGCTATCAGAAAAGTTAGAGAATACCTGAGATAGGATGACTTACTTTAACCCGATCGCCCTAGAGATGTTGAAAAATTAAGTATTATTTTTGACAGTTTTTTATGTTCGTTATTTCCACAAACCGTGGAATCGAATGAAATCAATGATGGTTTGGAGTCCTTTCTGTTTTTTTAGATTCGTAAACACAAAGGGCTTGTCGCCTCGCATCTTATGAGTGTCTCGCTCCATAACGTCTAAACTGGCGCCGACTAGGGCGGCTAGATCAATTTTGTTGATCACAAGCAGGTCTGATTTTGTAATACCGGGACCTCCCTTGCGGGGGATTTTCTCTCCCGCCGCAACATCAATCACATAAATGGTTAGATCTACCAGTTCAGGGCTAAAGGTGGAGGCAAGATTGTCACCTCCACTCTCTACGAAAATAATGTCCAGGTCAGTGAAACGAGTTTCCAAATCCTCGATCGCAATCAGGTTGATAGACGCATCCTCCCGAATCGCTGTATGCGGGCACCC
>JAKSDM010001758.1 GCA_022360135.1 Pseudanabaenales cyanobacterium
TGTGTTTTTTGACAGTGTTGATCGAGATGAAGAGTTCAGAGGCAATTGCCTCATAGTTATATTTTGCTTTGCGCAACTGCCAAACCTGATGTTCTCGTTCGGTTAAGCCAAATTGTTGAGCCTCTAAAATTGCTGAAATCGTCGTTAACTTGCCTAGATCCTCTAACGTTACCAACAAGTAAGGCTGATCAGCAATCTGAAGGTCCATCCACTGAACTCGAATCCGAACGGACTTATTCTTTGCATTAAGAATTTCATCTTCAATCACAAAAGTTTGATTGGGAAAGAGACCTTGACTTTTAATCAAAGAGTTGCACATTCGCCGGATCGTTCTTGGAATCTCAAAAGTTGACGTGAAATCCGCCTGTAAATGGCGGCATAATTTTACTGCACATTGATTGGTATGAAGCAGTTTTCCTTGAGATGTCAGAAGCATGACGCCGTCTGTAAAGGCTTCTAATATTGCTTCTAGGAGCACATTGTTTGATTCACTCTGGGAGATACTTCTTCGCGATTGTGTTTGGGGAATTGCCAAAGTGGAGTTCATAGTGAAGGGCTAAGTGAGCGAGATAGAGGTAAACTTGCTAGTGAATAATGGTTGATAACCTTATTTCCAGCAAGACCGTTGGTGATAGCTTCAAAGCGATCGCAAAGATTTCCGGATAACAAACTGGCAACCATGAAAAGCTTGATTTCTTTGATCATCGACACTGGATTAAGTCAATATTCAATCAACAAAACTAGACCCATCTGCTTTGGATTGTGATGCTTACCCTTACCCATCGCCTGCAACCCGATCCGATTGTGAGCGTTAGCCTAATCCTCTCCCTGACTGCAGAGGAGCGCACGCGATCGCGTCATCGCTTCAGCGCAAATACGGGGCGCCCCGTCTATCTCAACTTGCCGCGAGGAACCGTATTGCGAGGAGGGGACTTGTTGCAGTCTGAGGAAGAACCAACGGTGCTGGTTCGAGTAGCCGCAAAGCCTGAACCCGTAATTACTGTCAGCGGAGAAACCCCATTTGATCTATTGCGGGCGGCCTATCATTTAGGCAATCGTCATGTATCGTTAGAAATTACGCCTGATTACCTGCGCTTATCCCCTGACTCAGTGTTAGAAAGCATGCTTAAGCAACTAGGACTCAAAGTTAAAGCGGAGGTCGCCCCGTTTGAACCCGAAGCAGGCGCCTATGGACACGCCCACCCGCATCGTCATGCCTCCTTCGCCCCCAGTCACTGACGCTCAATCGTTGTTGCGGCTATTGCAGTTAGCCAGTCCCGTTCTACCCGTAGGCGCTTACACCTACTCTGAGGGCCTGGAAACTCTGGTGCAAAGCGGCGTCATTCATGAATCGTCTGCTTTGATTCACTGGCTCAACCAAGAAATGGGTTATGGGGCGATTCGGATAGAGGCGGCGATCGCGATTCGCTCTCATCAGGCCGCCACCTCCCATCATTCAGACTCCTTAGGCTACTGGAATCAATGGCTATCGGCCATGCGGGACACCGAGGAGTTGCGTCAGCAAAGCTGGCAAATGGGCCGTTCCTTAACCCGCCTGCTGGAAAAGTTGCATCCACAGGCGTCTCCTTTAATTGCCGCCTGTGGCGCCCCCTGCAACTTTGCTGTTGCTTTTGGACTCACCGCCGCCGTCTGGGAAATTCCACCGCAAGCCGCCTTACTCGGCTATTTGCAAAGTTGGGCCGCTAACCTGGTGAATGCAGCGGTAAAACTCATTCCCCTCGGTCAAACAGTCGGTCAACAAATCCTCTTAGACCTCTACCCAAACCTGGAGAAGGCCGCTGCCGAAATCATGACTTTGAAGGATGATGAACTGGAAAATTGCGGCTGGGGAGTTGCGATCGCCAGCATGCAGCATGAGGTGCTATATAGCCGATTATTTAGGAGTTAGACGTCAGATCTGACAGATAA
>JAKSDM010000353.1 GCA_022360135.1 Pseudanabaenales cyanobacterium
ATACCCTTACGACTGGCGACTCTGGATCAACGGTTATAGTTTTTCGGGTTCATGAAACGGGTCAACCTGTCCGGGTCAATGTCGAAGAATAGTGGTTGGGGGAGGAATAGATTATTCTGCCAATGCAAGCTCTATCGCAGCCATTGTTTAGGAACTGCGAAGCTTCTTCCGCTGTATGTTCGTTGAGGCTATTCTTGAGGGAGCCGCAGCCAGTCAAGGAAGCAAATCTATGATCGAGAGCGCGATCAGCGGGATTGCGTTGCCCGTCTTCGAGCAAGTTTGGAAGGCAAGCAGCGGCGTAATCAAACAGGCTTATAACGATACTCAGGCAGAACAGAAGGCGATCGCTGCCTCGAACAAGTATGTGCAGAAATACAAAGACCGGCATGGCCAGATTAAAATCATGCCCGGTCTGATGAAAGAGCCTTTGCCGCTGGAGTCGATCTATACTGCTGTTAAGCTGCTGGATGACCGGAGCATTCGTTACTTTGCTTCCCAAGACACCGTGGAAGAGGCTTACCGAAGGTCTGGCAGACGGGGGTTTTGCATATGGGGCAATGCTCGTTGGGATGGAATGGACATCGCCAACCGGACACAATATCTGATGGTGTTGGGAAGTCCGGGGGTGGGAAAATCTACGTTTCTGCGCAAGCTGGGCCTGGAAGCGCTGAAGAAAGAGGGCCAAATCCAGCAGCGTAAGTGCATTCCTGTGTTCATTGAACTGAAAGAATTTAAGGGCGAAACCCTTGATCTGAAACAGGTAATCGCCAAAGAATTCGAGACCTGTGGCTTCCCAGCG
Organism: Pseudanabaenales cyanobacterium; assembly: GCA_022360135.1. Classification (GTDB taxonomy): domain Bacteria; phylum Cyanobacteriota; class Cyanobacteriia; order Phormidesmidales; family Phormidesmidaceae; genus JAKSDM01. The sequence goes on from JAKSDM010000353.1 coordinate 800, forward strand.
GCAGCAGATTTTACGGCTTCAATACTCGATCAAGGCAAGCTGCTGGTGCTGCTGGATGGATTAGATGAAGTACCAACGCGCAACTTCAACCGGGTAATCGAGCACATTGAAGATTTCGTCGATCAATACGATCAAAACGGCTTCGTCGCCTCCTGCCGCATCGCCGCGTATAGGACGAGTTTTCGTCGTTTCACCGATGTCACTATTACTGAGTTTGACGATGAACAGATTGAACAGTTCATCCAGCGCTGGTTTAACTCCGAACTAGACCAGCGAGATGGAACCGCTCAGAAGTATTGGGAACTCCTTAAACGGGACGAGAACAAAGCGACCAAGGAACTAGCCCAAACACCATTGCTGCTGACATTCCTGTGCCTGGTGTACGACCGGCAACAAACTTTGCCCAGTGTTCGCAGTGACCTCTATGGCGATGCGTTGAATATCCTCCTGAAGGAATGGGCGGCTCAGAAACGACTGGAGCGTGATCCGATTTACGAAGGTTTTCACCCTGGCGTAGAAAAACTACTGCTAGCAAATATTGCCCATGGCAGCTTTGAGCAAGATCAGCTCTTTTTCTCAAAAGACAACATTATTGGTCGCATTGCTGAATTTCTGGCTGATACCCTTGATGCGCCCAAACATCTGGATGGAGAAAAAGTATTAACGGCGATCGAGGTGCAGCAAGGCATTTTAGTTGAACGAACTACAAATACTTACTCGTTTTCTCACCTGACCATGCAGGAATATCTCACCTCCCTCTACATCGTAAAAAGGCAACGGGTAGATGACTTGGTGACTCGTCATTTAACCGATGACCGTTGGCGAGAAGTCTTCTTCCTAGTAGCAGGGTTAATGGAAGACCAGGTTCATGAGTTGTTGATCGCCATTGACCAGCAAGCACAAACTTATATTGCTAAGCACCCAAAGTTGCGTGATTTGATAAATTGGGCCGATGCTGCCACGGATACTTCCTCGGAGAAGTACAAACCGATCGCTAAAAGAGCGGCAGCGCTAGCGATCTCCAGCGCCATCGCCAGCGCCATCGCCAGCGCCATCGCCAGTGACAGCGCCATCGCCAGCACCAGCGCTAGAGCCAGCGCCAGCGCCAGCGCTAGAGCCAGCGCCAGCGCCAGCGCTATCGACAGTGCCAGAGCTATCGACATCGCCAGCGCCAGCGCCAGCGCCAGCGCCAGAGCTATCGACAGAGCCAGCGCTAGAGCCAGCGCTAGAGCCAGCGCCATCGACAGCATTAATACCTTGCTCGAAGATCAGTTTTTCACGCTTGAAAAGTTCAACCAATTACCCGCTCAGCTATCCCAGCTGCAACAGTCGATTCCGGGGGAGAATGATTCTTCTGATCAATGGCGTCAATGGGCAGACCAGCTTGAATCTGCTTGGCTAGAAGCGCTAGACCTCGCCAAAGAGGCCATCACTTTCTCATTGGAGGAAGCAGAAGCCCTCCAAGATTACCTCTATGCCAACGAACTCCTGATTCGCTGCAAACAGTCAGCTATCCGGGTCTCCCGCAAAGCCTGGGAAGACCTGGAAGCCAAGCTGCTGACCTTACGCTAGGCATTCGCCAACCAGCCAAACGGCATCCTGTTTGCTCTGGGGGAGCCGACTTCGCTCAGTTGGCATCGGAAAGGGCGAACAGCAACACGGGATGAAATCCTGGAGTCGATTGAGTCTAGCTATCCGCTTTTGCTGAAGATGGCTCAAGCGGATGGGGAAGAGGGGTTGAGGGAGTTGGAAGGGTTGCGTGATCGGGCGTTGAATGTCTGGCGACCCACTCCGTGACTTGTTTCTGTTTGCACTCAGTAATGTCGATGCAGGAGCCAATATAACCGGCAAATTCGCCATCGGTCAGGAAGCGCGGTTTACCCGTGTCAAGTATCCAACGATACTCGCCATCAGACCGTCTGAGGCGATACCCCATTTGGAACGGCTGGCGAGCATCAAACGCCTTCGCATAGGTTTCTAAGCAATCCTGACGATCGTCAGGATGAACGCCTTTGCTCCAACCTTCGTCAAGCGCTTGTTCCAGGGTTCGCCCAGTAAACGCTAACCAGCTTTGATTGAAATAGCTACAGTGTTTGTCAGGATCGGACATCCAGATCATCACTGGGGCGGTATCTGCTATCACTCGAAAACGCGATTCACTCTCCCGCAGAACCTTTTCCGCCCATTTACTCTCAGTGATGTCTTCAAGCGTGAACACAACACCATTTAGCTGACCTGTCTCATCAAAAAGCGGGGCGCCATTAACTGAGAGCAATACGCGCGCTCCAGTTGGATGGGCAATGGCAAGTTGCATGTTAGAGATAGATTGGCCAGTCGTCACAACGCGTTTAAACGGTAACTCCTCATCCAGCATTTTCCGGCCATCCACATGGGTAATACACCAAGCCAAGGAATTGTAAGTTCGCCTGATAATTTCTTCCTTTGGACATCCCAAAATCTCTTCGGCGCAGGCATTGGCAAAGGTGATACGCCCCTCGCAATTCACAAAAACAATGCCTGCAGGGCTGGTCGCCATCATTTGACTGAGAAGGTCGCGCTCCTGTTGCAGCGCGCTCTCGGCTTGCATG
>JAKSDM010001577.1 GCA_022360135.1 Pseudanabaenales cyanobacterium
ATTTCTGCAAAGGTTGTCACGTTGGCCAGACGCTCTAACATGAAATGGGTCAGCTTATCTGACAACTGGGCGGCTTCAGCGATTTTCGCCTGAGTCACTTGCTCGGTTTCTGTGTTCTTGGCTAAAAGATACGCCATTCCACCGACAGCGAGTACAGGCAGTACACTAATCGCCAGGGCCAGAGCAGTTGCCTTGGTTCTCAGACTCAAACCCTGAGAACGTTGGATAGGACGACTCCACGAAGCTAACGATAAGGCCTGGGATAAATTGGCGGCGGGAAGTGGATTGGGGCTAGGGAACACCCACTTTTGCGCGGCAATCTGATGGCGGTTGTCTGGCTCGGAATAGGCTGATGGATCCTGCAGGTCTTTATCATTGATGACCTTGCTGCTATGGATAAGTTTCAGGTCATTTCGCTGAAGTTGCTTTGTCATTAGGCCCGCCTTTGATAATTTGTCTGCGCTTTAACAACCTCCCCTCCTCAGAAAGTATCAGGTTACAGAAATAAGCAAGGATTAATTCAACTTGAATTGACCCACATCTTCTTGTAACGCTTGAGCTACCTTGCGGAGACGCCCAAAGGACGACGAGACTTGGCTGGCTTCTGCCGAGGTTTTGGCGGCGATCTCCGCCACCTCTGTCATGGTGCGAGTTACGGTCTCAGAGGCTTGAGACTGCACCGTTGTAGCCTGGGCGATGGCCTCAACCAATTGATTAATCTGGGTGCTCGCCGCCGTAATTTTGTTTAGACTTTGACGCGTTTCATCCACCAGCTTTGTCCCGGCCATGACCTGTTCTGTTCCAGACTCCATGGCGGTCACAACCTCATTGGTTTCGGCCTGAATACCGACCACAAGTTGTTTAATTTCTTCGGTGGCTTCGGCGGATTGTTGAGCCAGTTCTCGCACTTCAGCCGCAACCACGGCGAAACCTCGACCTTCCTGCCCGGCTCGAGACGCCTCGATCGAGGCGTTTAGCGCTAGCATGTTGGTTTGAGCCGCAAAGCCACTGATCAGATCGACTACCGTGGAAATCTTTTGGGACGACTCGCCGAGGCGCTTCACCTTCTTGGCTGTTTCAGCCACAGTTGACCGAATCACCTCAATTCCATCGACCGTTCGATTAATCGCGGCGTCCCCTTCTTTTACCGTCTGAGTCGCTTGTTGAACAAACACTTCCGCCTGTTTAGCATTGTTCGCCACGGCTTGAACGGCAGCAGCCATCTCTTCCGCCTGGTTTAGGGCTGCTTTAATTTCCGCAGCTTGTCGAGACGCCTCTGCCGATAACTTTTGGACCGAGGTTTCGTTGCTAATGGTGGTCTTGTCAACTTGGCTGGCCGCATTCTGCACCTGGGTTACAAGCTTGCGCAAGCTATTCACGGTGGCATTGTAAGAGTCCGCGATGGTGCCAATTTCATCGGCAGTCACCCTGGCCCGAATCGTCAAGTCTCCTCGACTGATCGGATCAATTTCGCGCAGCAATTGCAACGCTCGCTTTTGCAGCCCTTCTTTCAACTGCCGTTGTTCTTCCGCCAAGTTTTCCGTTTCCTCCAACAGAATTACTCGGTCAATCACTAATCCCAACTGACCCGCAAGCTGCCTGAGGAAATTAATTTCCAGTGATTGCGAATCGTACGGGACGGACCAGTGATCGGCGATTAGTAATCCAAACAGCTGCTCTTTGCAGAGAATGGGGGTGGCCAGATTAGTTTTAACGCCTAAACTTTCCATCAACTGCAGATGTTCAGGGTTAACCTCGGCGGAAAAAACATCTTGGTTGGGAAAAACCCGCCCTTCTTGATAAGCGTCACGCAGATCTTCTGAGATCGAGGGGAGTTCGGTTTTGCCGTTAAGGGAGTCGGACCAATTGGCTGTAACCGATTCCGCCATTATGTGACCGCTCCCGTCTGGATTAAATCGATAAAGGAGTATTCGATCCGCCTTGAGGATTTCTCGGGCTCCCTCCATGGCGCTGGTGAAGATAAATTCCAAATCTTTCAGATTGATTGCCCGAGACCCGGTAATTTCCGCCAATAGGTTGGCCTTTTCAGCCTGAGTGATCTGTTCCTGTAGAAAAGTCTTAACCCGCGTCACCAGGTTGTTAAAAGTCCGAGCTAGGGTTTGTGTTTCGGTGGTGCCCTGAGGAGTGGCTGTGATATTCAGATTTCCTGAGGAAACCTGTTCAGCGGCGTCAGAGAGCTCCTTCAAAGGAGAAGATAATTGATTGGCTAACCAGAGCGCTGCTAATACCGCCAACCCTGCCAGAGGCAAGGCAATAAGAGAAAAAATGAAGGCCAGGTTGCGGCTTGCAGATTGGATTTCCGCCGTATCAGCCAACGAGATTGCAACCCAATCAAGGTTAGGCAGGGTAACCAGGTTATACCGCTTACCTTGGTAGTTGAATGAAGCATTCAAGACCTGTTCTCCGGTGGCGTGTTCGATCGGAGTCACCTTTAATGCCTGGAATGAATACTCGATTTTGCTCCCCTTCAACACTTGTTCTAGGCTTAGACCCAGGTCTTGGGTCGCTTGAACCAGCTCTGTAATTGCTTGTTGGATAGCTTCACCCCCCAAAATCTCTTGCGTATTAATCGGCCCCTCAGCGGTGATGGTATTGACCACTGTACTTGAGCTAACATCCACCAACTGCAATTTCTCGGAGCTAATAAATTCCACATTCTCCAATAGGCGGATGAGTTGATCAAATTTGGCCGCTGGCAGGACAGCTTGAATCAAGCCCAGAAATTCCCCCGAGATGGGATCCAAGATTGCCTGAAGAAAATCAACTCCAAAGGTATTGGCTGATTGATCGATTTCTGGATCTGAGATCCATTGAGTGTTGGCTTTACCGTTTTGCCACCATTCTTCATCACTCTGGACAAAGTCGCTGGTTTTACCGCTATAGGCGATCACAAAACCGTGGCGCTCTGTGACGTGCATTTCAGCCAATCCTTCACTCTCAACGGTTTGGATCAGGTAATTGTTGAGAATTGGATTGACCTCAATCAGATGGGTGTCATTAAAACGCTCTTCCAGCTCTTCTATTGGCGCTTTGTCAAGTCCCTCAGTTTCAGCCTTTTGGGCGCTGGTGCGAACGGCGTTAATGATTAGAGGATTGTTGGCTAGAGTACGCGGAATTCGTTTCCCATCCTCTACCAGTTGGCTGGCCGCCTCGCTCGCTAACAGCGCTCGGTCACGTAACTGACTCTCAATTTGTTGCTGAGCGTTGCGGCCCACGATTGTGTAACTGACAAAACTGGCGATCGCCAGTGGGGTCAAGGCTAGCGGTAGAAATATCCTCAATAGCTGTTGGCGTAAAGGGATACTGGAATGCCTGAGTTGGTCTTGATCGACCGGGATATCAAATAACTCAAGCGTCTGAGGTTGGAGAATCTTATTGTTATTGAAGCGGTTTTGAATACGCGGGAAAGGGGAAGCATTGGTCACCAGAATTTGGTCTTCAACCTTAATCCTTTTAGGGGATGAAACCGAACTATTTGCCTTAGTATTTTTGGGGGTGGTCTTGGAAGGGAGATGAGTCATAGAACAAGGCTTGTCCTCAAAAATAGGAGTTTCAAAACACGCTAGAGAGTCAGGAAAATGAAGGTGAAGTATGACCAAGGACATCACCGAGAAGGAGAGCTGTCGAAAAAAATCGACATCCCAGTCAATCTGGATCAGAAACGATTAATTCAATCCCCGTTCCTAGTTATGGCCGCGATCGCACTATGAAAGCTAAAGCAGATCTGCTCTGCACCCTAAGCAATCCAACACAATTGATGAGAAACACCTGAACTTGTCGTCCTGCTATTAAGCCAGCACAATCAAAAATACAGCACCCCCGATAGATTAAACCCGGATAAATCAATGCATTGTTAGCAGATAGGCGATTGACTCCTCCAGCTGTGAGTCAAGTAAAATAGTTGGCGACAGAAATAGGAATCCATACCATATGAGTTTTGAATGTAGAATAGCCATCTTGAACGACTTATTTGGGACAGACGAGATATCTACCCCAAATCAACATTCATAAATTACACAAAACCACTATAGCTATCCTATACCACTCATTAAGCTGGCTCGATCAAAAGCACCAAAGAATACAAAATTTTTAATAAAAAAGCCTATAATTAATCTGAAGATAATTACATAAACTAAACATTACAAAAACTATAGTGCAAAAACGAAACTTCTGCTAGGATTTGGTTGAAATTAACCAAATTCTCAAATGGTTTAAAGATTTTTTTATGCTTTTAGAAAAATTATAGGTCAACAGCTAGATTCCCAATCTCTATTAAAGAATGAAAGCCATGCCATGCCCGATGTTTATTCTTCTGCAAAGGAAAGGAAGTTATTGTTATTACATCTAACTGATTTGCTTAGAGGAAATATGCTTAGAGGAAATATATATTTTGTATCATAAATTACGTGTTGAAAAACTCAGAGATCGATAACAATCCTAATTGGGATTGCTATCGATAAAATCACAAGGTTTTCACCTTTAATAATTAGGTTCAATTTGAACACTACCGACTGATTAGAGCTTTTATGACCATGGACAAGGCCATAAGTAGCAGCAAACTCCGAAAAAGCAGATTGACCAATGAATCAGGCAGCTTAGGTAAGAGTCGGGCGCCTAGTTGTGCGCCAAGCAGCCCTCCAATACCTAAATAGATGCCCGCTTGCCAAAGGACATTACCAGATACAGCCTGGTGCGCCAACGCCCATACTGAAATCAAACTTACAGCCCCCAAGCTGGTGCGAACAGCGTTTTTGATAGTCTCTCCGAGAAATAGCATTTGTAGCGGCACCATAACAATGCCGCCGCCTACCCCAAAAACCCCTGCCAGCAATCCTGCCAGAACCCCGATCGCCTGGATCTGAAAGATCCAAACTCTGTGAGGTATGGCGGTAGACAGCACTTCACTTTTCAAGGTTGAGGAATCACGATTGCCCGAAGCAACACCCGGTATGGCGAAAATGGGCTGAGGCGCTGATCTTTTTAGCGTATGCTTAAGACGGATTAGAAAAATAGCGCTAATTTGTAAAGCAGCGAAACTTACCAACAACCATGTTGCCGGTATGTGATTCGAAATCCAAACACCGACTTCACTCATTAGCATTGCTGGGGGCGTTAGCAAGGTCACCCGCTCTACATTGAGCTGCTTCATGCGCCAGTTCTGAAATGTCCCCGAGGTTGAACTGAGAAAAATTCCAGCTAGACTGGTCGCCACGGCCTCTAAGGGAGTGGCCCCCCACAGCGTTAGAACTGGCACCATTAATAGGCCGCCGCCAATGCCGAGTAACGTCGCCAACAGACCGACAATAATTCCGATTAAGGATAGACCCATATATTCAGGGGTCAAGAATTCAGCAGGATTCAAAACAACAGATTCGCCTCAAACAATCCACATCCTTTATATTCAATTCCACACCCCAAAATACAGATCTAATTTGATCGCTATGCCCAGGTGTTTTCAGGAGTTTGAGTAAAGGATTTAAATTCAATCCCGTGTCCTGAAGGATCCTCAATGAACATGACATGTTGTTCGTGTTTTGTACCGATAAAGCGAGTGTGAGGATGGAGAAGAAATTGGATTCCATGCTCAATTAAACGCTTTCTCACCATTTCGAACTCTTCATACGTCAATGCAGCCCCAAAATGAGGAACAGGGACAATTTCGGCATCGACTTCCCGTTGAATCTTCTTGGCATTAAACCCAGGAAAATGATGGCAGGTCAGTTGGCAGCCGTAGAAGTTGAAATGGGCTGATAACTTTGAAGTACGCCGTTCTTCGAGACCCAGAATCTTACTGTAAAAATTACGAGTTTTTTCCAAATCATTGACGCACATTGAAAGATGAAATGGCTTAACAGTTGTAGTTGTCAGAGTTAGGGAAGTCATACGGTACAGTTACTCAAACGCTCCTACGTAAGAGATGAATTCCATCGAATATATCATCAACTTTTCTATAAATAGAACTAATATATGCATGCTGTTGAAACAGGCCTCAAGCTAAAGTCAAAAGCCTTGGTATACTATAGGACAAACATTGCTCACCAATCTAATTCAGTGACATTCGAAAATATACTATGGTGTAGTCCAGACTATGGAGAAATCACTGAAAAGTAGGTTGTCATTTTTTGGCGAAAAGCCTAATTAAAAGCCCATATTTGCTAAGTAATTTATTACAGAACTTGTAACAAACTCGGGACATTGACATTCTATACTCCTAACTCTGCAGAGCTATTTTTATACACAAAAAAACACCTCATCCAAAAATTGAGGTTAAGATATTATGCATAAAAACCCTATAGCAACCCCTAATAAATTATTTGCTTGGCGCTATAAGGCTTGGGCGCTATAAGGACAAAAAAGTCCAGTAAACAGTGCGAAATAATTCATGCCTTAGGCATTGCTTCAAAAATGGCTGAGCCATCCAGAAATACCAACATATCACCGTTAGATTTCCACCAATATCCCCGCAGAAATGGCGTCAGTTCAGGAGTCACAGCAGAAGATAGAGGGGTTTGGATGGCATTTGGATCACACCATTCAATATCCTCTACTTCATTAACCACAAGCCCTAGCATTTGGACCTTGGCGGCGTTAGAAGGGATCATGTCATCGTTCTCACGTAACACAACCGCCTTATGAGTTGAGCGACGAATCGTCTGCTGATACCACGGTGTAAGCCCGCAAAGATGTCCCAAATCAACCATCCATAAGATCTCACCTCGCCAGTTATAGACACCCATGACCCAAGTTGGCATATGGGGAATAGGCACAACCTGATTGGTGGGAATAGTCAACACTTCAGTTAATTGTGGGACTGGTAAAAGAGCGATCATGTCAGACACCAGCCGCAATCGCAAAAATTGTTGATTAACAGTTGATGAAGGCTCAGATGAAGGGGGCTTTAGGTGGACCGGCAATGATCGGGAATCTGGAGCGGATGCAGCGTCAGACATAAGCAGCTTAATTTCTAATCATCCTTTTAACAGTTTTGACAAACTCCGCTTGATCAATTGGTTTGACCAAGTAGGCGTCCGCCCCTTGCTTCATACCCCAAAAACGATCCATCTCAGTGCCTTTATTCGAGCAAATGATAACTGGAATGTCACTCGTATCAGCCTTGGCTTTTAGTTCGCGACACACTTCAAACCCACTACAACCGGGAAGAACAACATCCATAACAATTACATCAGGTCTCTGTTCAGCAACCTTAACAATCGCTTCTTCACCACTCTGAGCTATCAAAACGCGGATGCCTTCTTGCTGCAAACAACTGGCGAGAATTTGCGTATCAGTTAATGAATCCTCAACGACTAGGGCAGTACCCATAATTCTTTACCTCATGAATTTACAATGAAAAGGGGACTTAAAGATTAGAGGTCAAATGTTAGGCTCTAGGTATTAACCAGCCATCACCAATTACAATCATAATCATCAATATTCATTGTTCATTGTTTATTTATTTCTAATTAAGAATTTACTACACGCTGCTTTAAATGCTTAGAAATTGCATTAAGCACTGCTCCAGCATCTAAGGGTTTACTGAGAAAATCTGATGCCCCTACAAAATTGGACTTGAGACGATTAGCATATCCGTCATTACCAGTTAGGATAACAATTGGCGTATTCTTGAAACAGGAAATCTTGCGTAATTGCTCACAAATTTCATAGCCATTGGCGTTTGGCATCACCAAGTCCAAGAAGATTAAATCAGGTTTACGGGCTAACAAAATCCCGATCGCCCTGAGGCTATCTTCTATATCTAAAAATCGGTAGCCTGCTGAAGTCAGTAATTGCTCCATCGTGTGGCGAACCCAAAAGCTGTCATCTACGCAAGCAATCAGAGCCGCTTGAGCATCCGCCGCGGCGGCCGATGTATTGGGGGCGCCTTGCTTTAAACTGGTTGACATGGTGGGTGTCTTGAAGATGTTGTTTTGTCCAATCGGAGCAGAGAGGTCGGCAGGGATAACGAGTTTTATCGAGCCCTGTTGAAGGTAGGGCAAAAGAGACAAGGTTACCTCTATGACGTTTCGCTGCATACGGACCGCCAGGTCACGCAACGTTCGCTGACCATTTAGCAGTTTAGCCAACGTTTGGTAGAACTCCGGCGTTTGATCTTTCTGAAGGTGTTCGGATTGTGTGATAATAGGGGCAGAATTAGGGGAATAAGCAGCTAACCCAGCGTCCTGCCAAACTTGCCAAAGGGTTTGTGCTATAGCTAAAGCGTCACCCACCTCAATTAAGAGAGAGGGCTCAAAGGTAAAAACTTTTGGATTTGTTTGCTCTGTCACCCCGACTACTTGCTCGACATCAAATAAGATTTCGGCAGTAATGGCGCGGATCATTTTGACTGCCTGCGCATGGGTGATTTTCTGTTGTTTGATCCAAGCACACAATAGAGCATATTCCCAACCAGCTAAAAGACCTGATTCGTCAATCTGGGCCAAAGTATGCTGCCAAGCAATTCTATAGTTGGGGGCTTGAGGGCAATAGATAGCCAAGTTTCTGCGCCACCGTCTAACCGGATGCACACCTCCAGTAGCAAATAGAAGTAACCCCTGAGATAGGTAGAAGGTCCACTGTTGTACACCCGCATCACGTAGCAGTAGTTGACCGCTAAATTGAATCCGCCTCAGTGTTCTGAGAAACTTAGCTTTCTTCAGGATCGCCAATCTATCAATCGGCGTTCGGGAAGAAATTGAGTTAGGCGCCATTAATACACCATTTTTATCATCCATTAATTCGTAAGAATCTAGAGTCTCCCATGCTCTGGGTATCGACAGAATTTCTAGATCTATAGTCTGGTAGGAGCGCTATCCATCCCTGAATCACCCTAGATCTGTATCCATTTAACATGAAGATAATCGCCCGGTTTTTCGATCAGAAACAGCTCTATAAGACAAACTGCGACTAAACTGAACCAGCAGCCGCACCCAGAGCAAAAGGCAATCAAATGTATCCGGCTATATCTTTAAACTGGATCCAAGGCTAACTAGAATCGCATCATAATCCGTATGGCATATTCTGTATTGCATGCATTACCAAAACAGGTTATGATCTATTTGTTACTCTCAAACATTATGGACAATATACACTGATGGAATCGTACAAGGCTCCTACCAAAAGTGATAGGC
>JAKSDM010000242.1 GCA_022360135.1 Pseudanabaenales cyanobacterium
ATTGTTGCAATAGCAGTCACTTTCTGTACCGTCTGTAGACGGTCATTATGTATGGTTATCCGCTTAGGTAAAGTGTTTATCTGTTTTGCAAAGATTGTTGTTTTGGCGCAGTCAGCAGCCATGTCTCTTCCCCTTGTGGTGATTGATGGTTGGCATTTCAGTACAAGCACTCCGCACAGTGCTTGCCCCCTTATCCTGGAAATCCTGATTGAGCCGTCAAGAAGCAGTCGGGATTTGTCGTTCCATCAGCTTGTGATGCGGGCTGATTGGCTTGTGATCGCGGCCCAGTAAAGGCGACGACAATGCGTGAATCGTCTGCAAGGCGCCATCGAGATAGCCAGTTCGACAGGCATAACGCTGGATCTTGCCACTCGATGTGAGGGGAATACTGCTTGGTTTCACTAAGGCTGCCGCATACACCTGCAAGCCGTGGTGAGTCGCTACGGCTTCGCACAGCTTGCGCACGACCTCTTTAACATCCAATTTCCGCAGGTGAGTGCGTTCAACCTCTTGGACGATGATCAATCTCGCTTGGTTATCCTGCTCAACCACAAAGGCAGCTCCCCGCCCGGCTCGTAGGGAGGGATGGCTTTTTTGCACAGTCGCTTCAATATCTTGGGGATAGTGATTCTGCCCCCGCAGGATAATGACGTCCTTCATGCGTCCAGTCACATACAGCTCACCATCCAGCAAAAAGCCCAGATCCCCTGTCCGTAAAAAGGGCCCCTCCTGGGAATCCGCCAGGTAAGCGTTAAACGTTTCCTCGGTTGCCTGCGGCTGGTTCCAATAGCCCAGGGCCACATTTTTCCCAGACACCCAAATTTCCCCAACTTGCCCCGCCGGACAGGGCATTTGAGTCCTGGGATTGGCAATTACAATCGTTTGATCCAGCAACGTCTGACCACAGCCCACAATGGGACGACTATCGGGTTGCGGTTGGTCGCGCAACATCACCTGGTGTTGTTCCAGTGCTGAGGTCTGGGCATGCTTTACCGTCGGCGCGTCACTGGGGATGCCGCCTGAAACAATCAACGTGGTTTCGGCCATGCCATAGCAGGG
>JAKSDM010001100.1 GCA_022360135.1 Pseudanabaenales cyanobacterium
TCGTAGGCAGCAGCGCATCGGGACGCTCCTGAGCAATCACTTTTTCTACTAACTCGGCGGTTAGGGGCTCAATGTAGGTGCGATCGGCAGTCTCGGGGTCGGTCATAATCGTAGCTGGGTTTGAGTTGACTAGCACCACCTCGTACCCCTCTTCTCGCAGAGCTTTGCAGGCTTGAGTGCCGGAATAGTCAAATTCGCACGCTTGCCCAATCACAATGGGGCCAGAGCCAATCAACAGAATTTTGTGGAAATCATCGCGGCGAGGCATAAGGATATCCAGGGAATCACATAGTGTAAATCCCAATCATTGTAAAGGCTTTCATCTCATTCCTTATGTCAGATTTATACCCAGTTAATGACAACCCTGGATAGGCGGTTGGTTGAGGGAGTTAGGAGAATATCCCATCCTTCTAACCCTCCACCGACTTAAAATTCAAAATTAATGAAAATAATTCCCGTATAGGATGATATCTGAGAAAATATTAGTATCCTATTATTCCCCAAGCAATCCTCAATGTAAGAAGAGTTCTTTCCATCAAGGCCGTGCATCTCTCCAGGTTTGGGAGGATGGCCAATCAAGCAGATCGTGCACAAAATTGCAGGAGATGATCAGTCAAACAATGAAAATTACCAGACGTAGTTTAGTGGCGACTGTCGCCGGAATTGCTATGCTGACAGCGGTTGGCTGCAGCAATCAGACCGCTTCGGATGGGGCGGGCGACGAAGCAGCTAGTAGTGATGGCGTGGTTAATGTCTATTCAGCTCGCCACTACGATGCCGACGATGCGCTCTATACCAGCTTCACCGAGCAGACCGGAATAGAAGTCAATCTGATTGAGGGGAAATCGGACGAACTGCTTGAGCGGATTAAAACCGAGGGACAAAACAGTCCGGCAGATGTATTTATCACGGTTGACGCTGGACGACTCTGGCGAGCCCAAGAGGCAGGTATTTTTCAGCCTGTCTCCTCATCGGTTTTGGCAGAGAAGATTCCGGAAAATTTACGTCAACCCGATGGACTGTGGTTTGGCCTGACCACTCGAGCCCGGGTCATCGTCTACAACAAAGATGCGGTAGATCCGTCAGAACTCTCTACCTATGAAGCGCTGGCAGATCCTCAGTGGAAGGGGCGGGTATGCATCCGCAGCTCCAGTAATATCTACAATCAATCCCTGCTGGGCTCTATGATTGAAACCGAGGGTGCAGACGCCACTGAGGCATGGGCCAAAGGGTTAGTCAGCAATCTGGCTCGTCAACCTGAAGGAGGAGATACCGATCAAATTAAAGCAGTGGCCGCTGGTCAGTGTGGCGTGGCCGTTGCGAATCACTACTACTGGGCTCGATTAGCGAAGTCTGACGCGCCGGAAGACCAGGAAGTCGTTCAGAAAACAGCTGTTTTCTTCCCCAACCAGGCGGATCGAGGCGCCCACGTAAATATTAGTGGGGCTGGGGTTGTCGCCACTGCCCCTAACCCAGACAATGCGATCGCTTTCTTGGAATTTCTAGTCAGCCCAGAAGCCCAGAAAGTATTTGCTGAGAATAACAACGAATACCCTGTCGTGGTAGGAGTAGATATCGATCCGGTGGTGGCTGAACTGGGAGATTTCAAAGTAGATGTTGTGAATGTCTCTTCCTATGGACGCAATAACCCAGAGGTGATCAAACTTGTCGATCGGGCGGGTTGGAAGTAACGATATAACGGGTAGAGAGTAGGCAGTAGGCAGTAGATGGGACAATCTCCCTCCTAGCCCGTCTACTCTCTACCCTGCTAATTGCCAGACGAATGATTTTTTCAATTCCCGATGTCCTCACCTCAGAGGAGTTGAGTTCGATTGTCTCCAGCCTTGAGACGGCTGAATTTATAGACGGTAAGGTGACGGCCGGTTGGCACGCCAAACAGGTGAAAAACAATCATCAACTCAAGGCTGGAACCTCTCAGGCTAAGGAACTCAAAGAACTCGTCAAAACCGCCATTAGTCGCAACCCCCTGTTCCAGGCGGCTGTCCGGCCTAAAGTTGTCCACTCTGTGCTGTTCAGTCGCTATGACATCGGCATGTCCTACGACAGACATACTGACAACGCTTTTATGGGAGGACAGGCGTTTCTGCGATCGGATGTCTCCCTAACCTTATTTTTGAGTTCGCCAGACGCCTATGAGGGGGGTGAATTGGTGATTGAAGGCGCTGATGATGAGCAGACTTATAAACTGGGGGCCGGGTCGATGATTGTCTACCCCTCCTCTACTCTGCATCGAGTAGAGCCTGTGACACGGGGAACTCGACTGGTCGTGGCCGCTTGGGTGCAAAGCTTGGTGCGCGATCCCAGCGAGCGAGAAATACTGTTTGAGCTAGATACTGCTCGTCGCGCAATTTTTGCTAAAGACGGCAAAACAGCCGAGTTTGATCTGATTTCAAAAAATGTTGCGAATTTATTGCGAAAATGGGCGGAGTAATAGTAATCAGAAAAATTATAATCAAAAATTATAATCAGAAAAATTAATTGATTTCTAGTTTCAATAAGCTGGATTGAAGGGTTAGGTAGTGTAAGGTAGAGATTGTTAGGTATTAATTTCAACAAGCCCCCTTAGACTTTTTGGATCTTTATAATCTTTACAAATTCTGTCGGCATGAGTCAGTCCATAGTTTTGCGCTTGGAAGGAGTCACCAAGCACTTTTCTCCCGAGACGCCCCCCGCTGTAGAAAATGCAACCTTGGCGCTGAATCAAGGGGATTTGCTGGGATTACTGGGTCCCTCTGGCTGTGGCAAAACAACGTTACTTCGCTTAATTGCAGGATTTGAGCATCCCCAAAGTGGGGTCATTGAGTTGGCTGAACGTAGAGTCTGCGGCCCTGGCGTTTGGATACTGCCTGAGCGACGAGATGTGGGGGTAGTTTTCCAGGATTACGCCCTTTTTCCCCATCTCACCGTAGCTGACAATATTGCCTTTGGCCTTAAACGGATAGTGGGTAAAGGTGCGATGGCGGCGCGGCAATTGCGACAGCGAACATCTGAGGCGATCGCGCTGGTCGGACTGCAGGGAATGGATAACCGCTATCCTCATGAACTCTCTGGCGGCCAGCAGCAACGAGTCGCCCTGGCTCGGGCGCTAGCCCCCCGGCCTTCCTTAATTCTGCTAGACGAACCCTTCAGCAATTTGGATGTGCAGGTGCGGCTTTATCTACGTCAGGAGGTGAGAGATATCCTCAAGGGAATTGGCGCATCAGGCGTATTTGTCACCCACGACCAAGAAGAGGCCCTGGCCATATCTGACCAGGTCGCCGTCATGCGGCAGGGCCGGATTGAGCAAATCGGCGTCCCAGAAGACATCTATCAGGAGCCTGCCTCCCGCTTCACGGCTGAATTTGTGACTCAGGCTAATTTCCTGCCTGCTCGTCGTTGTAGCCAGGGTTGGGAAACAGAGGTGGGGTATTTCCAGGCTGCTGATATGACCCCCGAGAATTCCGGTTCCCCAGAGCCAGACGCCAATGTCGGCGACGCCAATGTCGGCGAGTTAATGATTCGCCAGGAAGATCTACAGCTGGAAGCTGACGATCAGGCTGCCATGCTCGTGCGAGATCGCCATTTCCTTGGTCGAGAATACAAATACTGCTTGCAAACCCCCTCTGGCCAAACTCTCCACGCCCGCACCCCCCTCGAAACGCAATTAGCGGTGGGCGAACGGGTGCGAGCGTTTGTCGCCAGTCAGCAGCAGCTGCGGTTCTTTCCCCTAGCGGTTTCCTCAGTGGAAGCGCAGCGTCAGAAGGGCAGCTCATCTGCAGTATCAGCGGCTTAGGGATTGAGGGCAGGGGAGCAGGGGTAGGCTTTCTTTTTCTCCCCTGCCCCCTCTGCTTCCATTGCCCCCCTGCCCCCTTGCCCCCTTGCTTCTCACCCTTTCTTTAATCCTCTCTTGCTTAGAATGGTAAGACTGACAGCTTATCGGGTGAGTAGAGATACATGCTTGACATTCCTCAGCTTCTGGCGCAAGAACTTTCCCTTAAATCGTTTCAAATCAATGCGGCTTTGGAACTCCTGGCGGAGGGGGCGACGGTGCCCTTCATTGCGCGTTACCGGAAGGAGCGAACCGGAGAAATGGACGAGGTGCAATTGCGGCAGCTAGCCGATCGGCATACCTATTTAACCGATCTGGAAGAGCGGAAGGGGACGATTCTAAAGGCGATCGCAGAGCAGGGTAAGCTTACCGATGAGCTGAAGACTAAGATTGAGGCCAGTGTGCAGAAAACAGAGCTGGAGGATCTGTACCTGCCCTATCGGCGGAAGCGGCGGACGAGAGCCTCGGCGGCGCGGGAGAAGGGGTTGGAGCCATTGGCGGAGTTTATTCAGAAATTGAATCGAGAGGGCAGCGCGATCGCCTCCCTGGAACCGGAAGCGGCCCAGTATATTTCTGAGGAAAAGGGAATCGCGACGGTAGACGACGCCCTGCAGGGGGCGTCGGACATTTTGGCGGAGGGCGTAGCGGAGCAGGCTAAGCTGCGAGCTTACCTGCGGCAGTACTTCCTGCAAGAGGGCATGTTTGCCTCCCAAGTGAAGTCGGATTATCCGGAGGGCTCCACCAAGTTTGAGATGTACCGCAACTACCAGATCAAGGTGCGGGAAATTGCGCCGCACAATCTGCTGGCGCTGCTGCGGGGGGAAAACGAGGGTGTTCTCAAGCTGGAATTGACCTTCGACCAAGATGCTGTCTTGCTCTATCTAGAAGCCGAAGCGGTGCGGACAAAATCGCCTGTGGTGCGAGATTTCTACCGAGCTATGTTGAAGGATGCGTTCCTGCGCTTGATGAAGCCGTCCCTAACCACAGAAGTGATCGGGGAAAAGAAAACTTGGGCGGATGAGGAGTCGATCAAGACCTTTGAAGCCAATCTCAAGCACCTCCTCCTTTCCTCTCCTGCCGGGATGAAACCTACCTTGGGCGTTGATCCGGGTTTTCGCACCGGATGCAAAGTAGCCGCCATTAGCGAAACGGGGCAGTTTCAGGAATATCAGGCGATTTTCCCGCACCAGGCGGAAGCGCAACGACAAAAGGCGGCGAACATACTCAAGCAATTGATTCAGAAGTATGGGATTGGCTTAATCGCCATTGGCAACGGTACCGCTAGTCGAGAAACCGACACCTTTGTAGGAGA
>JAKSDM010000236.1 GCA_022360135.1 Pseudanabaenales cyanobacterium
ATACCTTGTACTTGCTGAATGTGTTTTGAGTCAACCATGCGTGAACTTCTCCATAAATCGAATGGCTAGCATAGGCCCAGCCCAATCAATTGAGTTGCGGAACGAGCCTCAGTTTTTGATATGATGACTTTTTGATACATCTGCATTAGGACGTATCAAACCTATCTACCATCCCACTGGGAAAACAGCGCCTACTCAGGGGTAAGGGCGTTAGTTCATCTTATGGTTAATATGCCCCAATATTCGCCTCATGCCTCAGGGGTCCAGTCAGGTTAACTTCGCAAAAGATTAAGACGGGTATTTTCCGGAGAACCCTTGAGTCGCCTTAAAAATATGAGTTATCAGAAAAGTTAAACGCCGATTGAGAAGCTTGTGAGGTAACTGAGATGGGTCGTTACATGCGTCTATGGATGCAGAGTCTGATTGTAGCCGGGGGGTGTTTGAGCCTGATTTGGCTCCCCTCAGCAGTCGCTCAGCAAGATTTGCTCACCCGCGCCGAGGTTTACCGATTACTGAATCAGGTGCAGCTTATTCCGGGGGGACAATCCTCTCGTCCGGCCCAACTCAGCGACATTCTGACGCCCCGAGACGCCCTCCGAACGGGAAACCGTTCCCGGGCAGAATTGCTATTTAATGAAGGCTCACTGGCCAGGATCGGATCGAGTGCGGTCTTTCGATTTGTGCCGGGATTGCGCCGCTATCAGCTACCCGACGGCTCCATCCAGTCTGAAGCCATTTTTCAGTTGAGAAGTGGGGTCGCTCTGATCCTGAATCCAGCTGATAGTTTAGGGAGCCGAATTGAAACACCAGAAAGTCGGATTGAACTGCTGAATTCCCTGGTTACCCAACTCCCCACTCCACCCTCTGCAACTTCATATCCAACAGAGCCCATCCGTGCAGCAGTGGCGGTTCAGCAGCCTATCCCGCTCACTCAAGACCTAAATACCCAGGCGCTTAAGCGCATCGGTTTCCATCGTTCAGAGCCTAAAGACTCCCCATCCCTGGTTCAACTCCCTCCCCCATCTGAACCGTTACCACCGCCAGAGCGCATCAGCGCGGTGGCGGTAATCCATGATCTGGCGGCCAAGACGACTCAAGTCTTCAATCTCACCGATTTTGAGATCACGGTATCTAATGCCGATGGGACAGAATCCAAGACCCTCAGAGCTGGCCAAGTGGTCTCTGTAACAGAGGGGGTGGTTGGACCGATTCAAACCTTTGACCTGCAGAGTTTTTACCAATCTAGTGCAATTGCAGCGGGTTTAGGTCCGGGGCAGGAAGACCTGGTTTTGCAAGAACCGCCTGAGGTGCAGGCTATTTTGAATGCGATTCGGATCAAAACCGTGGCCGCTGTAGACGCACAAATAGTTTGGCTGGAAGGATTATGCACTCTGAATGGACAGGGTAGCGCCAGTACACTCGCCACCAACTGCATTACCACCCATGCGGATGACCCCCTCAGCGATTTTCAGGATGAGCGGGAAGATGTCGCACCACAGCCGGAGTCGCCTGTGATTAGAGAACCGCCTGTGGTTGAAGAACCGCCTGCGCCAGTAGACGAACCTGCGCCAGTAGACGAACCTGCGCCGGTAGACGAACCTATGCCAGTAGACGAACCTGCGCCGGTAGACGAACCTGTGCCAGTAGACGAACCTGTGCCGGTAGACGAACCTGTGCCAATCCTTGAATAGTCATATAGGCCCCCACTATGCCAGCCACTCCACTCATGCTCTGCTCATTGGCGTTTTGCGCCGCTAGTCCTGAAACTCCTGCTGGGAGTATTCCCAAGGTTTTGCCGCCTGATCCGCTTGGGACCGTTGGAGAAGAAACTATTTCTGATGAAAAATTCTATCTTCAGAAGGCTCAGGACGTATCTTGGAGACCTTCTCTAGCTGAGGACTCTACCGATATGACGGCAAGCCCGCAGTGGAGTGAGCGACGTATTCTGGACCAGGATCATCCCATTGTTCAGGGATTGACTATCGATTTACCGGATGACCCTCAGGCGATCGCACCTGAGATCGAGCCCCATCAAGCATTATCGATACCGATTAGACCGAAATCGAATGGTCAGAAACCGAGCCGTAAGGTTAGTCAACGCCGCCTCATTCCTCAAGTTATCGCCATAGCGCCGCCCGATGGTGCGCTAGACCCCTCAGCGCCGCCCCACTCCCAACATCCTGCCCTGGAAGCCCTAATCGGCTTCAGCCCGGAGTTCTCACCTGCAAACAAAGATGCCTCACCCCAACTGGGTTTGGCGCACCCCACGTTCAATGCGGCAGAGACTGAAATGGGTCCTAACCAGCCAGATGGCCAAAGGCCAATTCTGGAACCCGCTATAGAACTCACTCAAACGTTCTCTGAGCCAACCGATGACGACTTTTTAAAGCCGGACTTGGAAGATAAGCCTCTCAATCCAGAGGATGTAGAGAGTGAACTAGGGGAGATTCGCATTATTCAACCTCAATGGTCACAGCCGCGACCTCGGCGTCGGCCCTCCGCCCAGTTACTTTTGCGCTCTGCTGCGTTCACCAGTTCAAATATCACGGGGCTGGAAGCAATTCAGGAAAGTGATAACCTCCTTACAAATAGCGCTAGCGTACTAGTAACGCCTAAACTGGGGCCAGAAACAACCTTAGTTGCCGCTGCCGGTTATGGCCTGACGCGATTTCCAGATGAGGGCGACTCGAACTATGACTTTTTGAATCTGAGTGTAGGGGTGCAACAGCAATTGAACCGGGCTACCTACGCCCAATTGGGATGGGTGCAGCGGCAGCTTTATAGCGAGGATAGTGGGGCGCGCCTGCTCTTAGACAATTCCCTCCGATTTATCATTGGTCGGCAAGATCAACTAGCTGACAAGCTCCGACTAGATTCTTTCTACGAACTGCGGGCTCGATTTACGGACCCGAATGATCGTAATCGCCTGGGCAATACGCTGGGAGCTCGCTTACGCTATGACATTACCCCGCAGCTTTCCAGTTTCTTGGGTTATCAACTGAGACTGGATGATTTTACCCGGGTGGCGCGGTTTGATGCTCGACATCAGATCAGGGCGGCGACGACCTATTCGGTTAATCGAACTGTGTTTGTGGGCGGGTCGTTGTCTTATCTATTTGGATCTTCTTCAGATAGTGCGATCGATCTAGAAAATTTCTCTGCAGGGTTAAGTCTGGGGGTTAATATTCCTTTCTTTTAGCTGATGGCTGATAAC
>JAKSDM010000839.1 GCA_022360135.1 Pseudanabaenales cyanobacterium
AGCAGACCCCATGTAGAGTAATTTGTGACACAACTTGGAAGGTTCGAACAGAGAAAAATCAAATCCTTTGTTTTCAAGGGGTCTGGAAATCGATGATTTTCGTTTTTTGGGATTTTGCGAACGTAATTGCGCCGTTTCGAATTTTCTTTCGTGATAACCTTCCAAGTCCTGAAACGCTACTTTCTGGCGCTCATACTACTGTACGAGTTTTCAAGCTTTCCCCAACTTTTTGGCACTCTCCATAACTGTGATTAAATCTCAAGAGATGGGGTGTATTAAGACAGAGTTTGGGCCATACCCGCTATTGGAATCATTAAATTACTTGCGCTCAAAAGCTGCAATTAAAGGGTTGTCAGCCTTTAGCAATAGTTTGTATTGTTCCAATGCTGCTGCCTGTTGGCGAACTTCTGTATCTATAAATAAACCAATGATTTCCGCTACTAAAGAACGTATTTTATCTTCTGGCTGAGTAGCTGGAAAATCAAAAGAACCGCGTGTGGTCAAGTCAACAGGATTGGTAACAGAAAAGTGATTCGCTCCTTCTAAAATGAGCAAGTAACAATCATTCCTTCCTCCAGGAATAGCTTCTCTGAATGTTCGTATTATTGAAGTCGTTGGATCCCCTGGAGTAATACCATTCCAATTTTCGCTTATATAAGCCACGGCTCCATCACAAGTACCACCCATTAATAACATTGGGACAGAGGAGGGTAAAGCTAAAATAGTGCCTGGTGGGTATCCTAGCTGTACAAAGGCAGCCGAGCTAGTTCCATAGGCGAAAGCCGCCGCTACTTGAGGAAAAAAGCGCTGATCGGCATTTTCTAAAGCCAATCTACCACCAGCAGAGTGTCCGCCTAAAACCACCTTTTCTAGATCGAGCATACCAGCCAGTAAGCTCTCAGACTGTAAATTTTCTAACTCAGCTAGCAGTGGAGATAAAGCTAAAGCGCTAGGAGTTGTTCCATACAAGTCAGGGGTCCACGCAGCCGCTTTGATACCAGGGGTAAGAGATACGCTCCCAGGAGGATTTTCCGATACTAAGTCAAATAGAATTACCACCAATCCCCTTTCGACTAGCTTTACAGCCAACCATTGATATGTCAGTGAATTGCAGTTAGCTCCGCTGAAGAAAATTACTACTGGAAAAGGAGCCTTTTCTCGATCTGCAGGATAGAGGGGGAATGATTGTTGACTATCTGAGATTTGTGCTGGATACAGCACCTTGAAATGAATTGTATCGTAAGGTGGATGTTCGCTCTCGACTTTAGCGGCTCTCCAAAAAGCTTTAACAATCATTTGAAAGAGTTTAAAGGTTCTATTGCTGTCGGCTTAACTCAGTATCTGAGGTAAGCCCCTGGATTGACCAGCGTAACTCAAACAGTTTTGAGTGTTTCCGGAGACCAGTGCTCCTGATCCTCGAGGCGGTCTAGCCAGGGTGTCCGGGGAGAGCAGGCGATAGATTGGCCAGGGGGAGTAGAGGGGTTGGTTTCCGGAATTGCGCCCAGGGAGTTAGCGATTGTAAGTGCTGGGTTGACCGGGAGGCAGGGCAGTTTATCGCTACGGCTAGTTGCGCCTACTTAACTGTGGAGCAGGGTAAGCGCAAGGAGGAGATCGGTTCCACTGCTCAATTCCAAAACTAGAGACTATACTGATGAAATGAACCCTCTGAAAAATCATGGGAGGCGACCCTATGGCTGAGTCGGTTATCAATTACATCGCAACAACTCTCCCGGCAAGGTCTGCAGAGGTTATCGCTCCTAGGTTTTTATCTGGGTTTAAGTTTGGGTAAACCTCTGAAAGCCTTGCTCTGAAAAGGCTTTGCATAGAGGAAAAAATCAATGAACTTAAAACAATTAGGTTGGAGCTGTGAGTTTTCCCGCAGCTTTGAGCCGTTTGCTGCTGAAGGATACTCCGTCGGCAGAGTTGCTTTGGAACATAGAAATACCTATGTTCTATATACTAAACAGGGTGAGTTGCCTGCTGAGATCACGGGTAAACTCCGTTACCAGGCGACAAATATCCAGGATTTCCCGGCTGTGGGAGACTGGGTGGCTATTAGTCTGCAAGATCAGGCTACTCGGGCGACTATTCACGCCATTTTGCCTCGAAGAAGCCAGTTTTCTCGAAAATTGCCTGGAGCTCAGACCGAAGCGCAAATAATCGCAGCTAACATCGATACGGTTTTTTTAGTGACTGGGTTAGATGGCGATTTCAATCTCAGGCGGATTGAGCGCTATCTTGTATTAGCTTGGGAGAGCGGCGCTAATCCAGTAGTGGTCTTGAATAAGGTGGATGTATGCGATCGCCCAGAGCAGATATTGCTGGAGGTTGAGGCGATCGCTCCAGGCGTCCCGGTCATCCCCCTAAGCGCCCTTAAGCAGGATGGACTAGAAGCGCTAGCCCCTTTTCTCCAACCCGGCAAAACAGTGGCGTTGCTGGGTTCTTCTGGGGTGGGTAAATCAACCCTCACCAATCAACTGATGGGGGAAACGGTTCAAGCGGTTCGGGCCGTGCGCCAAGGGGATGACCGAGGGCGCCACACCACTACTCATCGAGAACTCCTGCGCCTGCCGTCAGGGGGATTGCTGATCGATACCCCTGGAATGCGAGAACTTCAGCTTTGGACTTCAGAAGAGAGCTTGCAGGAAACGTTTAGCGATATCGAAACGCTGGCAAACCAGTGTCGGTTTCGAGACTGTCAGCATCGGCATGAACCCGATTGCGCCGTCCAAGCTGCATTGTCTGCTGGCATTCTGGATGGACAACGCTTTCGCAGCTACCAAAAACTCCAGCGGGAACAGCAATATCTCAGCCAAAAGCAGAATCAACGGGAATATCTAAACACCAAAGCTCGGTGGAAACAAATCTCCAAAGCGATTCGAAATCACTCGAAACGTTTATAGCTTGGGTAAAAGATTGGGCAGCAGTTCAGCCGGGACTTGAGACAACGCTTGCTGTTGCCCAGATATGCCTAGATTTTGATAATGGAGCCGAACGTTATTGACCACGGAGTGAAAGGCTGTTTCATACGCTTCGGGTTGCTGTCGCCAACCTTGGAGGGCTTGCAAATGATGGTGCAATCCTCGCTGGAGACTCCATTGTTGAACGTCTGTATCGGTTGAAGAACAGGCGGCCACTCGGTCATAAACCACACCCAAGCTATGGTGAGTAGCCGATAAATCAAAATTTAGAGGGGTTGAGGGGCGGCTTTGGGCGGCTTTAATGGCGGCTTTAATGGCGGCATCGTAGGCGGCGATCGCTTGTTCCCAGAGTTTAAGTTGCTGTTCGGGCGATTCGCTTTGATGATTCGCCAGTTCCCAGTAGGCTGTCCCGAGATTATTCTGAGTGGCTGCACAGGCGCTGGGATCAGCTTCCAGAGTGCGGTAGGCAAGCGCATTTCGATAGGCCGAGATCGCCTGACCGAGGAGAAATACAGGCCGTTCGTGCTGAGCCAGACTCCAGTAGGCGATGCCCAAGTTGTTTTGAACTTTAGCGTAGGCTAGAGGCTCCTGATGAGGTTGACGATAGGGCAGCGCTTCGTTGTAAGCTGCGATCGCATGATGTAGATGCTGCCTGGGTTGGTCATATTGGGCCAATTTCCAATAGGCGGTTCCCAAACTGTTCTGGAGCGATGAATACTCCAACGGAATGGTATCCGCTCGACGGTACTGCAAGGCATGATGGTAGGCTCGCACCGCCTGCTTCAAATTTTCAGCTGGTTCCTGATAGTTGGCCAGGACACTATAGGCCGCCCCCAAGTTACTCTGCAGGCGGGCGATGGTGTCAGGTTGGTTGGGAGCTTTAGGGTTGGTGAGGGCCATCCGATAGGTTTTGATGCTTTGGCGCATCAACTCTACGGCTTGATCGGCAGAGGTTGACTGCTGCGCCTTCAACCAATAGAGGCTGCCTAAATCATTCACACTGTCTCGCCAGTGAAAAGACTCCTTGGGTAACCAGCGAAGACCCTGCACATACGCCTGAATGGCGGCCTCCAAAATCTGGGGAGAGGTTTCACCCGATTCGATCTGATCTCGATACAGTTGCCCCAATGCCAGGTAGGCATTGGCTAAGGCGGATGGAGGGGCTTGTTGTTGCAGCAGCCGTTCAATTCGCTGTAACAGCGAGAGCAGGCGCGGCTCCATCACATCGGTCGATGCCGCCAGCTGAGCCGCCGCCTTCGCCTTTTCTATCTTAGATAGAGCCTTTTTATTCGCCCCATCTGCCTGAGACGTTGGGGGGTTGGACTGGACCAGAGTCGGAACAATTCGGGGGTTAGCAGGAATTTTGGGAGCAACCGGGTTGGGATTGCCGGGCGCAGGGGGCGGTATAGGACGTAGCGCCTGAGGCGGATGAGCGGTTGCTGGGTTGGAAGACTTATTGTGAGCTGTTCCAGGGCCGTTAGGAACACGCTTCTGCAGCAATTTGGCTGAGGTCTTCAAGGTTGAAGTCTGAGCCGGAGTTTTGCCGGTCGGCGGCGTGGCTTTAACCGGATGGCCGCGATCGAGTTTGGCTAGATCCTCCGTCAGAATATCCCACAGATCTGATTTAGCGGCTGGTTGAGCATCGCCAGGCGGCAGAGGCGGCTTCAATTTGACTGGGGTCGCCGTTGTCGCCGTTGACTTCGGGGGTCGGGTTTGGGTCAGCGCAGCGGCTTTTGTGGGAGCAGCCTTACGGGTTAATTTAGCGACAGGAACAGCGACGCTGGCCTGCAGCGTAGTCACTGGGGTAGGCTCGCCAGCAAACTCAAATATGCCGCTGTGATATTGCCAAAATTCTGGGACAGACTGCTGAATGGTGCGGAACCAGGGCCAGGGTAACCAGAGTAGCAGGTTTGACTCCAATCGGGGTAGCAGCGCTTCGATACGTTGCAAAGAATCCAGAAAACGGCGTTGAACAGCTGCGGGTTGTCGAGTCAGCTGTTCCACTCCCAGGATTTGGAAATTAGGCATTGTCCAGGGAGTGCTTCTTTGGGGAGGGCGGTGTTGTCTTACCCATTGGACAATCTGTGTCGGCAAATCCGGATTTTCTGGATTGAGGACCAGGCGTACTAGCTTTGGAAATTTAGCATAGGCAGACAATAGCTTTTCAGGCTTTTCCTCTTCTGGAACTTGATCGTATGAAACTTGATCGTAAGGATTAAAGAGTTCAGTCAAGTCTGCCTCTAACTGGGTCGCCAGACGTTTTTGCAGAACAATATCATCACAAACCGCCATCAGCAGTTGACGACGCAAGTTCAAGCTGAAGGTTAGTTTGAGATGCTGATATGTCCGCTGGTTCAAGCCCAGGATTTTCCGGGAAGTTAGTTTGGTCACAGCCATTTAGGGACTACATATCACTGAGACTACAGGCCACTGAGCAATTTTGTATCTTATTCTTCAATCTACAAGGCCATAGGTCAGGATTAAAGAAATTCAATTACATGAAATGTTGATTTCGGATTTCCCGTATGGGTGGAGTAACAAGTAGAGCGTGGGAAGTTAAAAATTATAGCGGCTTCCAGTTAGGCGCAATACATCCGATTAAAAGTGGAAAGGACTCCATCCGCTTGGTTAACTCTTTGGTTAACTCTATAGTAGAGTTTGCCCGATTAGAGTAGACCCTCGACAGTTTCCATCGCGTCCTAATGCCCCTTGCTACAGGATGGGCTTTGCCCCTGGTCGAGTGTGACTAGACGCCAGCTAAGGCCAAACGATCAAACTCGTCGCTATTAGAGAAGACGTTTGCTCCCACATGGACCGAGCAGTCTATGACGACGATATTGTTGGATTGATCAAGGGAATACATAGAGTGTAGGGAAATGGAGGATATAGTAATTCTCTCTTGGGTGGCGCACCTTTTAGGGAAGGCAGGGTATAGGGTATAGCGTAATACACCCCAGGTAGAGAAATATCCCGTATAATTTATCACCTTAGACCTTATGGCTGATTCCTGCCCACTGACAGAAGTTAACCGCTAACCTCGACTCAAGTGGGTAGAAAGCAACGAGCTTTGATAGGCTGGAAAACCAAGGCTTTATTGCAGCGCCGAAGGGAGCATAAACCGATAATGGACAAAATCTATGA
>JAKSDM010001783.1 GCA_022360135.1 Pseudanabaenales cyanobacterium
ATCACATGCCAATGATCGGGGCGGGGGCAGATGAGTTTCCAGATTTTGGGCGAGGTCACTAATGCTTCGTGGACCGGCGCATGACGCTCCACTAGATAACGCATGACAGGATTATGTTCAATGGAGAGGGCGGTTTTCAGAATTTTCTGAAGCTGGCGATCGCGGATGGGCAGTTGATCGAAGAAAAAAATCCCCCATCGTTTCGCGACAAAATACTCGCCAATTTTGGGCGCAATTTGCGATCGCAAGTCTTGTTTGCTATGGGCTTGGTCAATGGCTTCAAACAGAAGTCCTAAAGAACTGTTCATAGGTCAGACGGTCTGAAGTGTACCCGATCGAGGTCTCGCAGCATTGAAGTTCTCACCCTATATTAGCTTTTAACTTCAATCGCTTCCATCACTTGATATGACCCTCAATTCGGAAATTACCCCCAATCCCGCCCCTATCCGTTTGATGCAAATTGGCTTCTATCGTCCACCCATCAGCAGAATGAAGCAGTTTAAGTCAGTTTAAGAGGTAGAAATGACCCAAGACGCCATCTTCGGCCCCTTCTTCGCAACCGTGTTTTTGACACTCCTAGTCTGGGTGTATATGTACATCCGTCGGATCCATTTCATCACCAGCCAAAAGATTCGCCCGCAAACTCTGGCTGCGCCCGGCGCAATGGCAAAGACCTCACCGCTCTCTGTATCCAACCCATCGGATAATCTGAAGAATCTGTTTGAAATTCCAGTCCTTTTCTATGCGCTGGCGCTATATCTCTTTGTCACCAATCAAGTGGATTCAGTATATGTCAACGCCGCTTGGATTTTTGTGGTGTTCCGCACCTTACACAGCGCCGTCCATTGCACCTTCAATCTGATCATACTTCTGTTCTACCTTTACCTATTTGCTACGTTTGCAGTGGGGTTCATTGCTATCCGCGCAGCCCTACAGTTGGGCGCATAAGTACCTGTGCAGTGAAATTTGCAGGCTGGGTGGCCAGATTCAGGTGGTTACAGCCAGAAGATGGCGCCCGTGTGGCTTGTGATGCTATTGAGAAACAGCTTAAGGAAGTTGCAGTTGTATCATTAACAGGTAGACAACACGAAGGCGAGGAATGAATCGGCATGAGTGAAAACTTGACTCAGAAAATTCGCCAGGATTTCGATCGCATCGCACTACATGACCGAGAGAAATGGAATCACAATAATCACTATCACCGCTTCCTGCTCAAACAATTGCCAGCCCAATGTAAAACTGCGCTTGACATCGGTTGTGGAACAGGCGAGTTTTCACGTCTGCTGGCTCAGCGAATTGAAAAGGTGATTGCAATCGACTTATCTCCCAATATGATCGAAGTCGCCAAGCAGCGTTCAAGGCAGCTTCCCAACATTGATTTTCAAGTCGCTGATGTCATGCGGTGGGAGCCGCCAAGCCGAAAGATTTGATCTAATTGTGTCAATCGCTGCGCTTCACCATGTGCCGATCGAAAGCGTGTTGCCGAATCTGAAGGCTGCTTTGAACCCTGGCGGTAGATTGGTGATCTTAGATTTGTTAAAACATGAGACTCTGCAAGATCGGTTAAGTGATGTTGTTGCTGTTCCCCTAAATTGGTTCTTTCAGGCCCTCAAAAATAGACAGATTCAACTCTCGCCTGAGGCGGCGGCGGCGATGCAAGAACATCTTCGCACAGACAAGTTCCTGACCCTTTCGCAAGCACGACAGATTTACGCCAGCTCATTGGCCGGAACAAACGTGAGGAAACACCTGTTTTGGCGTTATTCAGCAGTTTGGGAGAAGTCAGCAGCAGTCTGATTGAGATCGGAAGAAGCCTCATGAATCCCTTTTTTCGATCCGGATGGTGTTCTTCTGGGGTTTGCAGCAACAGTGCGTAAGTTAGGCGATCCTGAGTAAGATCTGCAACATCCGCCTGCAATCTTTATGGCGTAACACGGGTGATAAAGCTAAGCGGCAAGGCTATATTTCGTTGACATACGCGAGTAAAAAAATAAATCTTCTGTTTAATAATTGGGATTCTAGCTGCATGATGGTGTAAAGCACTATGGAGATGGCAGGGAATATGGAGAAGGATGCGGTACTGTATCACATCAAAAATGAAATCGGTTGGATTACCCTAAATAG
>JAKSDM010000485.1 GCA_022360135.1 Pseudanabaenales cyanobacterium
TCGGACGCAAGCCCAGCAACGAGTGAGAGGTTGCGACCTCATTTACAGGCGCGTCAATTTCCTGGAAAGCTTTAGTCAGAATATTCTTGGCCTGATGAGTGGGAGCGCACGCCCAAACATCACCTACAAGGATAGGGGTTGATACGCCTTCTCCCAGCCCATAGGCGGCTTTTAGGATCTTGCCAACACAAAGACTCTTCCCGGTTCCCGCGTAGCCCCGAATGGTCATGAGTTTTGGGCCCCCGCTTTTGAGCCAAGCTAAAACCTCGCCCCGCAATCTCTTTTGATCATTATTTAAGGTGATTTTCCTTTTAGGGATCGCCCCTACAACTGTTGCTGTAGGCAAATTCAGACTTAACGCTGTAGCGCTCATTTCAATTGGGGTAATACTCAAAAATGCCGTTGCGCTTGCTGCATGCCCTGCGCATATCGATTCAGCAAGCATAAACACACGCTAACAATTGCCGATCTTTTCTGTCAATCCTACAGACAAGTTTTCTGACGTGTAATTCTTCTGGGACGAACAGCAAGCCCTCCCAGAAATTGATAAGCCGAGATTGTCATCAGCCAGCTCATCTACAGTCTAGGCTTAAAAGTGTCACACGCCCTTGTGCCTGTCATTTTCCTTCCTTCACCTTATTCACCCTTAAAAACCCTTTATTCACCCCTTTATTCATCTATAAAAGTGTTGTTAATAAAGGGTTTCAAGGATTTTGGTGAACGAGGTGAAGGAAGAAATCTATATCCCTCCTAGAGATCGGATAAAAGAAAGGGAATGAACCTATTTATATAGAAGGATTAGTGTTTCTTTATTCACCTCGTTCACCTTTTCGCCGAAAACCCTTGCTATTAAAAGGTTTCAGCTGGTGAATAAAGGAATTTCCCCAGATTCCTTTATTCACCAGCTGAACACTGAAAGCTTTTAGCAGCAGCTAATAGCAGGGATCTTCAAAAGTCCCAAGGCTTCCTTCACCTTATTCATCGCTGGGCAAACCCAGCAAGCCTAAATGCCTAGCGCGCTTTTTATATCAAGCTCTTTGAAGGCTGGAATAGTGTAATAGACTCCGTCTTTTCTTCTGGGTAGTTTCACCGCCCCTAGATCGTTTAAGGCTGCAGCAAAATTTCGTTTGCCTAGGGGACTATAGCGGGCCTTATTAGCCCATTCAACGTAAACTTCATGGAGGTTTAAGAGCGGCAGTGTTACTGCGCTTTCATGGTTCACTTCCGACAGCCAATCATAGACAGTATTCCGGTCAGCCAAGAATTCTTCATGGTCTTTCATTGCCTCAGGGCTATGCCGGTATTGATTGATTGTCTCAATAGCTTCCTCGACAGGCATAGACCAGAGCCAGTTAAATATTCCTGGTAAATCTGCCTCTAATCTTCGACTGAAAAATGGGTCTTTTTTTTGTGGCTTCTTTTTGAATCTTAGATAGATGATTCGCCTATCAATCCCTTCCCTGTCTTGCTCATTACTCCCTAGAGGTCGATTCATCGCAGCCCACAAAACAGTCCCCAGGCGAGCGTCAGAGCCGTTTTTGAACAGCCTTCTAATCTCAACTGGCTCGTTTGAGCAGATAGTATTAATAACCCCTGCTGGCTTGCTTGTCAGCCTCCCCTTCAGGTCGGTGTTGACAGTGACAAGCTTGCCAAGCATTTTGAATCGGCCTGTCTCACTAATTAAACTGTCATATGTAAAAGTCCCGTATGACTCGCCAGCTAGCTTGATCAGTATTTGTAGAAATGTCCCCTTTCCATATCCGGGTTTGCCAATCAAGATGGGATAAGCCTCGACCGCGAATTTGTCGTCAGTCTTAGGGGTGAATGACCATCGAAATAAAGCCCGAATCAGGTTAAGTTTGATTATTGAATTGTCGAACACCCAAGATAGCCATTTCAACCAGGTCATACAGCTGGCGTATGGGTCATAATTAAATCCCAGGCGGCGGGTCAACAAATGATCCGGTTGTTGCGATTCAAGCTTATTCGTGCCGAAGTTTAAGA
>JAKSDM010001739.1 GCA_022360135.1 Pseudanabaenales cyanobacterium
AAAACGCCGACAATTGCAGGGCCTAACAGCAAGCAGTGGCAGCCAAACTCCGTGATTTTAGCGACCGGATTCGATAGCCAGATTTCACCGATTTATAGTCTGGCTATCGCCCAGGGTGCAGCCGTAATCGACGATGGTGGGAAGCTAGTGGTCAACTCGACTACAGGGGCGCTAATCGACGCGTATGGGAAGAATACAAACTGTTACCGAGTAGTCGGAACCTCCCTGAGTTCAGTCGATCGACAAGCCGCCCAGACGGCCAAGGCTCTGGTGCAGCAGATGGCTCTGGTGCACCAGATGGCTCTGTCGCAAAAAGCATAAGAGCGTATAAACCCTCACTTCCTTCGGGTGGATCAACCACCGCAATCCCCACTGCCGCCAGTCGATCGCGAATATTATCCACCGTGGCCAGATCGCGACCGCTGGCTCGGACCAATCCTCACTATGTCCAGACTTAGCCCCTAATCCTGATGTGGGACATTTCAAAACTCAAACCGTATGAAATGTCTCACATCAGAGTATCCGCATCTCTGAGTATTCAACTCAGGTCAACAGCACCCAATTCTTTATCACCGTGATAGAGTGAGAATGATAATCATTCTAAATTTTAACTCATGGTCAGTCAAGTCTCCCGTCCGCAGTCTGCAGCCAACTCATCGGCTAGGGATTTAGAGCAGCTAGTACGGCTTCGCCATACCTGCGCCCACGTATTAGCCATGGCGGTGCAAACCCTGTTCCCAGAGACTAAAGTCACCATTGGCCCCTGTACCGATACGGGCTTTTACTACGACTTTGACCGGGCTGCCCCGTTTACGCCCGAAGATTTAAAGCGCATCGAAGCCGAAATGCGAGGCATTATCCGGGCGAATTTACCGATCATTCGCGAAACAGTAGAACGCGATGACATCCGAGCTGAAATTGAGCAACTGAACGAACCTTACAAGCTAGAAATTCTCGACAGCATTCCCCTCGATGAGCCGATCACCCGCTACTACATTGGTTTCCCCGATCCGGTTCCAGCCGTTGCAGAGCCTTCTCTATTCAACCTGGCGCCAGCCGCCGCTGCCGCCGCTGACACGGCGACTCCCTGCTGGTGGGATTTGTGTGCTGGCCCCCACCTGAACCGCACCGGCGACCTGCACCCGGATGCCTTTGCGCTAGAAAGTGTAGCTGGCGCCTACTGGCGGGGCGACGAAACCCAGCCGCAACTCCAGCGGATTTACGGCTCCGCTTGGGAAACCCCGGAACAACTGCAAGCATACCTGACCCAAAAAGAGGAAGCCAAACGACGTGACCATCGCAAACTTGGTCAGGAACTGGATCTCTTCAGCATTCAAGCGGCTGCCGGGGGTGGGCTGGTGTTCTGGCATCCCAAAGGAGCCCGCATGCGCCTGCTGATCGAAGACTACTGGCGTCAGGCCCACTTGGAGGCCGGGTATGAGCTGTTGTATACCCCCCACATCGCCAATCGAGCCCTCTGGCAAACCTCAGGGCACCTCGACTTTTACCAGGAAAATATGTTTGAGCAAATGGCGGTGGAAGCACAACCCTACCAGCTTAAACCCATGAACTGCCCGTTCCATGTGCTGACCTATCAGCATCGGCTCCATTCCTATCGGGAGCTGCCGATTCGCTGGGCTGAATTAGGCACGGTGTATCGCTATGAGCGCTCTGGCGTGCTCCATGGGCTGATGCGCGTGCGCGGGTTTACCCAGGATGATGCTCACATTTTCTGCCTGCCGGAGCAGGTGACGGCGGAGATTCTGGGAGTGCTGAACCTGACAGAACAGATTCTGTCGGACTTTGGCTTTACTGAGTATGAGGTGAACCTCTCGACCCGTCCAGCCAAATCTGTGGGCAGCGACGACATTTGGGACCTGGCCACCAAGGCTTTGCAGAACGCCCTCGATCTCAAAGGATGGGCTTATGTTATTGATGAGGGAGGTGGGGCCTTCTATGGTCCCAAAATCGATATTAAGATTCAGGATGCCATCGGTCGGCTCTGGCAGTGCTCCACATTGCAGGTGGACTTTAACCTGCCGGATCGATTTGATTTGCACTACGTTGCGGCGGATGGATCACGGCAGAGGCCGATTATGATTCACCGGGCAATTTTTGGCTCCCTGGAGCGATTCTTCGGGATTCTGGTGGAGAACTATGCGGGTGATTTCCCCCTGTGGCTGGCTCCGGTGCAGGTGCGACTGTTACCGGTGAGTGACGCCCAGCGAGATTATGCCAATCAGGTGGCCCAGACATTGCAACAACAAGGTCTGCGAGTGGAGGTGGATGCCAGCGGAGAGCGCCTGGGTAAGCAAATTCGCACCGCAGAGCTGGAGAAAATTCCGGTCGTTGCCGTGATCGGTCAGCGGGAAGTGGATTCTCAGAAGATGAGTATTCGCATCCGTCACAGTGGTGATTTGGGAGCCCTGACGGCGCCAGAAGTGGTCGAGAAATTACAAGCGGCGATCGCTCAAAAGACTATCTGTTAGTCGTTATTTCCGGTTTCTAAAAAGTCAAAGTGAACTGGTGAGGCTTCACAAAGCTGTTCAAGCAATGAGGTAAACGTCCATGACTGCCGTCCAGCACTACGCAACCAATTATCTGGAGAACGTCAAGGTGATGCTGATTTCTCCGAGCCAAACTCTAGCGTCATCTGCGGTGGAATATTGCATCGCTAGTGGATATGTCAAAATTATGCCTTCTGATGGCCGCACCTTGATTACGCACATCAGCAACGTTGTTATTGAAGTGGAGTCGTAACGCCCTTGGTTAAGGGTTGCTCTATTCTGCAAGACGGCCCCTCATGATTCCTACCCCTTAGGTTCCGTTATGAATCTCTTTTCTCAGTCTCGACCCAAGCACAATCCAGCCGCTTTGCAACAGCTCAAGACCTGGATCTATGACCTTTTGAAACTCAACCCAAAGGTGTCTATCTCGGTTAGTCAGCTTCAATGCACAGAACCGGGCTGTCCTCCGATTGAGACCGCCATTACTATTTTGAGCCAGCCTGCCCAGCAGTACAAAATCCATAAAGCTTTAGATGACATTGAACTGGTTGATTTAATTCGCCTACTTCAAACTGAGTAAATCCGATGTCTCAGCACACGTTATTTATTTGCACTTCCTGCGCCTTTGCCTCTGATCAACGGGAGCACCTGGGCCAGCGGGGAGGATATCACTTATGGCAGAGTTTGTTGAAATGTCAGCAACAAGGGCAGCTACCGCCGACCTTTAGGGTTCAACCCGTGGAGTGTCTCAGTGCCTGCAATCGGTTTTGTGCGATCGCCATCGCCTCTCCCGAAAAAACGACCCTCATGTTTGGCGATTTGCCCGCTCTCGACAGCGCGACTGCCATTGTTCAATTGGCAATTCAGTATGCGACCAGCGGCGATGGGGTGATACCTCGTAGGGACCGTCCTACCCTATTGCAGAAAGGAATCCTCGCTCGCATTCCGCCCGTGCTGCCTCCCCAGCCCTGAACTGTACTATGCTCTCTCTCAAACCTCTGGTAGAACTCCAGGTTCACCGATCGCTGTCGGAGTACATTACCGCTCTGGTCTGGTCGCCGGTCGGGAATCGATTGGCGATCGCTTCTGGGGCCGGGGAGGTGGTTCTGTGGCAAGACTTTCAGGAAACCATATTGCAGGCCCCCAGTGGTGCTTCCATTGATGCCCTGGAGTTTTCCGGAGAGGGTCAGTGGTTGGCGGCAGCCGGG
The DNA here is from genome assembly GCA_022360135.1 of Pseudanabaenales cyanobacterium. GTDB lineage: Bacteria > Cyanobacteriota > Cyanobacteriia > Phormidesmidales > Phormidesmidaceae > JAKSDM01. The sequence continues at coordinate 3,716 of JAKSDM010001739.1, forward strand.
CAAGCCGGGGCGGTGACGCTCTGGCGGCTGTCTGCTGATTTGCCAGAGCTGGTAGAGACGCTGACCTGGGGGTCAACCTGGATCGATCGCCTGCAGTGGCGCCCCGATCAACCCTGGCTGGCCTGTAACTGTGGCAAGACAGTTCATATTTGGGATGCTGATCAGGGTGAAACCCTGGCCATCCTGGAATTGCCCGCCAATGTGCAGGATCTGGGCTGGTCTCCTGATGGCGCTCACCTGGCGGTTTCAGCTCAGCAACGGGTTTACATTTGGGAAACGTCTCGCTGGATTTCCCCTCAATATGAGTGGGAACTGATGGCGGCCAGTCGAATCTTAAAATGGTCCCCTGAGGGAGCTTATTTGGCTTCGGCCAATCAGGATAACAGCGTCGGCGTCCTCACCTGGGACAACGTCCGCGCCCTGAAGCAATCCCCCGATAACTCTGCTGAGTTACCTGCCCTGCTGGGAGGCTTTCCCGGTAAGGTGCGGCAACTCGCCTGGGCTGATATTCCTGATGCTAAGCGCTCCCCCATTTTGGCAACCGCCACGCGGGACCTGGTTGCCATGTGGATACTGATTCCAGATGAGGGGTGGCAGAGTTGGTTGCTGGATTTACATCAAGACACCGTTCTGGATGTGGCCTTTCAACCCCAAACCGGATTGCTGGCCTCCCTATCGGAGGATGGCTGGATTCTGCTGTGGCAGGCTGCTGTAGAACCGGCTCAAGTGCTGGAAGGTGCAGAGGATGGCTTTTCCTGTTTAACCTGGCATCCGACCGGAGAGTATCTGGCGGCTGGCGGTCAGCAGGGTGAGGTGCTGGTGTGGACCCTTTGCCCCGATGCCAGACAGCGTCTTTGCACCCATCCGGAGGCGCTATTGTGAGCCTGGGTTCTCTCTTACCCGCGTTAGGCGAACCCATTCGTTGCCCCTGCTGCCATCGCTCTATTCCAGCGCTGATGTTGACGGATGCCTATCTTTGCCC
>JAKSDM010001375.1 GCA_022360135.1 Pseudanabaenales cyanobacterium
CAATCAGCACACGCTTCCCGGCCAACTGGGGATGAGAAGTATTGAATTCTACTGCTTTTGTGCTGGGGACAACTTGAACCACAATCGTGAAATAAAAGGTTGTCCCCTGTCCTACTTGGCTTTCAACCCACAGATCACCCCCCATCATCTCGGCTAGCTGCTTGCAGATCACCAGTCCTAGACCTGTGCCGCCATATTTACGCGTGGTGGAAGAATCGACTTGACTAAACGGCTTGAACAGACGATTCATCCGGTCTGGCGGGATGCCAATGCCTGTATCCTTGACAGAAAAACGGATCTCATACCGGGTTGATGACGTTTTTCTGATGTCGTCTGTTTTCGATAGTTCACGGGACGTGATTGAGATGAAAATTTCTCCCTCATGGGTGAATTTGATGCCATTACTCAGCAAATTCACCAGGATTTGGCGCAGGCGGGTGACATCTCCTTTGATTGTTTTAGGGACCTGTGGGTCAATCTGGTAAGCCAACTCTAGTTGTTTCTCCGCCGCCTTAGCAGCCAGTAAATCAAAGGTATCCTCAACACAAGTTCGGAGTTCAAAGGGCTGTTCCTCTAACTCAAGTTTGCCAGACTCGATCTTGGAGAAATCTAGGATGTCATTAATGATGGTGAGTAGTGAGTCGCCCCCACTGCGAATGGTTTGGACAAAATCTTGTTGCTCTGGCGTTAAAGCCGTATCCAGTAATAATCCAGTCATGCCAATGACCGCATTCATCGGTGTCCGGATTTCGTGGCTCATGGTGGCCAGGAATTCACTTTTGGCGCGGGTTGCCGCCAATGCCTCGTCACGAGCCTGGGCTAATTCTTGGGCGGCTTGCTGGCGTTCGATTTCTCCGCCAATCCACTGGGCCATTAACCGCAAAAGTTCTTTGTCAACTGCCTTAAATGGTTTGCGGCGGGCTATATAGCTGGAGAAGCTTAGGGTTCCATAGGCCTGACCGTGGACGATGATAGGAACCCCCAGATAGGTTTCTAATTTAAGGTTGATATAGCATGAATGGGCTGACCAGTCTGACGTTGCAGCCGAGGTGATGCAGAGCGGTTCTAAGGTCTGTAAGGTTTCATGGCAGTAGGTCTGCGCTAAGTTCAGGGTGACGCCTTTAATCGATCTATTGTTCGGTAACTGGGCGGCGATCACTTCATAGCAGTCCCCCTCTACCTGAGAGACGACGCCAAGATCCAGCCCAAACTGCTGGCGTCCCAGAGTCAATAATGCTTGCAGAGATTGATCAAAATCGAGTTTTGGCGATGCAGTGACTTCGTATAGGGCTCGAATGGCTGCTTCGCTCTCCCTCAGCTCGTGTTCTATCCGTTTACGTTCTCCCAATTCAGCCTGCATCTGCTGATACAGCTCTGATTGTTGTACTGCAATCGCTACTTGAGTGGCTAATTGCCGCAGCAAATCAACTTCTAGGGATTGCCAATGTCGGGGGGCCTGGCACTGGTGAACAAACAGTAATCCCCACAATTCCTCACCCTGAAGAATAGGCACCGTCAAGCTAGCCACCACTTGCAGCTGACTTAGAAATTGGGCGTAACACGGCTTCAGGCCAGCGGTAGCAACGTTTTCCAGACTGCCTACCCGACCTTGTTGATAGAGTCTGGCGTACTTTTCCCCAAAACAAGGGTCGTGAACTGGGTTTTCTGAGATCGCACTCCAGCCATCTCCAACCGATTCCACTGCAATCTCTCCATGCCAGTCAGAATTGAAGCGATAGATCAGGACCCGGTCTGTTTGCAAAAAATTCCGCACTTCTGTAACCGTTGTGTTGAGGATCTCTTCCAGGTCTAGAGACTCGCGAATGCGGAGGGCGATCGCGCTGACCAGTTGCTCCTTCTCCGTCTGCTGTTGCAGCGCCGCTTCCGCCTGTTTGCGTTCAGTAATGTCCTCCACTGACCCTTCGTAGTACAGTAGGGTTGCGTCCGCATCATAGATCGCGCTGGCATTCTCAGAAATCCAGATAACACCGCCGTCCTGACGATAAACCTGGGACTCGAAATTGGCAACGGCGCCGTCTTGTTGAATTAACCGGATAAATTCTCGTCGTCGATCGGGATCGAGATAGAGCTGGTGATTGAGATCCGTGAGATGGGCCATCAACTCTGCCGACGAAGCATAGCCATAAATTTTTGCCAAGGCCGGATTAGCGCTGAGATACCGCCCCTCGACTGTGGTTTGATAGATGCCTTCAATGGCGTTTTCGAAGATACCGCGATATTTCTCTTCGGCTTGCTTCAGGGCTTGCTCCGCCTGCCTACGTTCCGTGATATCGCGGATAATTCCCTGAATGACTGGTTTACCCGCCACCTCGAAAAGACTAGCGGAAACTTCCGCTGGAAAGACCTCTCCACTCTTTTTTATAAAACCGATTTCAAAGCTGCAGAATCCCTCTTGAATAACCTGCTCGAACGCCCCCGTACACTTTTCCAACTCCGCTGTCGGATGCAAGGTAGCCACTCTGATCGAGAGCAGTTCCGCCTGGGTGTATCCTAATTGTTCTATCGCCTTTTGATTCAGATCCAGGATATTTCCTTCAAGATCATGGATCAAAATACTGTCATTGGAATGTTGGAAGAGATTACTAAATTTTTCCTCACTTTGACGGAGTGCTTTTTCAGTTTGTTGATTGATGACAATTTCCTGCTGCAATTGAGCATTGGCTGCAGTCAGTTCGGTTGTGCGTTTCTCAACTAAAGATTCCAACTGCTGCCGGTACTGCTGCAGCTCTCCCTCGGCTTGCTTTTGTTCAGTCACATCTCGGATGACTAGAACAGCACTGATTTTACCGTCTTCTCCAAAAGTCACTGACGCCCAGGATATCTCCAGGATGCGATCGCTTCCCGCCTGGCAATACTCATAGAAGTCTGCGCCACTCTGCTGTTCAGCGAGACTAATACGACTAGGATGAGACGTCGCAGGCAGAGCCTGACCTTGTTGCTTCAGCAGCAGTACATCTGGCAGACTGGAGCCCAAAAGCATGAGTTGGCGCCGACCAACCAAAGCTTCGAACCAGGCATTACACCACTGGATGTCGCCCTGTTCATCAGTCCAGACAATGGCTTCGGCCACTGCATCGAGGGCAACCTCCATCTTCCCCAACGTGGTGCGGAGCTGATTGACTAAAGCGGTTGGGTCGGCTTTCATAAAAAATTGCTGTATTTTGTATTTTGTACGAATGGTTACCTCTCATCCAACGGGCGAAGCATAGCGCCAAAGACCCATTCATCTTCCAGTTTCTCGGCAATGATGTAGTGCTCCGTCATAATTTCCTGGTGATCTTTGGTGACAGCCTTTAGCTGGAGGGGATGATTAAGAACATTCGCCTTTTCAGTGGCTTGGAAGCGAGAAAAGGCGAGGTTATGGGAATCTTGAAAACTTTTTGGCAAAATGGTCGTCAGCAGCTGGCCAATGATTTCATCTTGGGGCCATCCAAAAACGCTTTCAAACTGCTGATTCACATAAGTAATAAAACCCTCATGATCTGCAATCACAACTGGTGTGTCGATTTCCTTTTTTAGTTCGGCAATGGTATTGGAATGAGTAATGTTTTGCATATTTTGATCCTTTTATGGGGAAAGCGTATGTAAAAAAGTAAATTCTTGGTATCAACTCGGTATCAACGCAGTCAGCCTAAATTCTTTTTGAACCTGCACAGAATTGAGGCTAGGGTGCAAGGAGCTTAAGCCCCTTAGTTTTTGCAACATCATGGAAAACTGATATCAGTAATATTGGCATTGATTGTCTGAAGCTCTTGATTATGAATCAATTGGTACAATCTTATTGATGCAGCGGCTCTCGATTTTGTTGGTTGGTTCAA
>JAKSDM010001557.1 GCA_022360135.1 Pseudanabaenales cyanobacterium
AGTGTTTTAGGGCTAATATATGATTTGGAGCGATGTTGCCAGCAGTGGGAGGTCACTCGCGAAATCACTCTGTTTGAACTCGGGGAGCAAGAGCGGTGCGATCGCTTCATCATTCCCGAAAAGCTCTACGGTCGCGAGACCGAAGTTCAAACCCTACTGGCTGCCTTTGAGCGTGTGGCGAATGGCGCCACAGAGATGATGCTGGTGGCTGGTTTCTCCGGCATCGGTAAAACTGCGGTCGTCAGTGAAGTTCACAAACCCATCACCCGTCAGAAAGGCTATTTCATCCAAGGTAAATTCGACCAATTCAACCGTAACGTTCCCTTCTCCGCCTTCGTGCAAGCCTTTCGCAGTTTGATGGGACAATTGTTGGGCGAATCCGACGCCGCCCTTGCAACTTGGAAAGAAAAAATCCTAGACGCTATGGGCGCCAACGGCCAGGTCATCCTTGAGGTGATTCCGGAACTCGAACGCATCATTGACAAACAGCCGGTTGTGCCAAAACTATCGGGCAGTGCGGCGCAAAACCGCTTTAACTTGCTCTTTGGTAGATTCGTGCGCGTTTTCACCAGCCCAGAACACCCCTTAGTTATCTTTTTAGATGACTTGCAGTGGGCGGATTCAGCATCGCTGAATTTACTGAAGCTGTTGATGAACGAGTCAGTGTCAGGCTATTTGTTGGTGCTGGGATCTTATCGGGATAATGAAGTGTATCTGGCCCATCCGTTGATGCTGGCGCTGGATGAAATTGGGAAACAGAAAGCACACGTCAATACATTGACCTTGAAACCGTTGGAGCAGTTCGACATTAATCAATTGGTGGCAGATACTCTGCTGTGCCCAACTGACATTGCTGCCCCCTTTTCTCAGTTGGTTTATCAAAAGACCCAGGGCAATCCATTTTTTGTCACCCAGTTTTTGACCGGCTTGTATGAGGATAGCTACATCAGCTTCGATCTCGAGGTGGGACATTGGCAGTGTGATTTGAACCAGGTGCGGCAGTTAGCCCTAACGGATGACGTGGTGGAGTTTATGGTGAATCGGTTGCGGAAGCTGCCACCCGCCACCCAAAATGTACTGAAGCTGGCGGCATGTATTGGGAATCACTTTGACCTAGAGATCTTGTCGGTGGTGAATGAGGCCGCCCAGGATGAGGTCGCCCTAGATCTGTGGCAAGCTCTGCAAGAGGGATTGCTTATTCCGGAAAGCGAAACTTACAAATTTTTTCAGGAACATGAAACGCCTGGAGGAAGGGAGAGTCTAGATGTCTCAGTGAGTTATCGTTTTTTGCACGATCGTGTTCAACAAGCTGCTTATTCCCTGATTGGCGTTGATCATATACACACTAGTCACTTAACCATCGGCAGACGACTGCTACAGGCTTCCTCCGAGACTCTAGACAAGCATGTTTTTCAGATTGTCAACCAGTTCAACCGCTGCTTTGATATCGTTACCGCGCCAGACGAAATTCTGACCATTGCCAAACTCAACCTCTTGGCAGCCGCCAAAGCCCGTGAAACCACTGCTTTTTTGGCTGCTAAAGACTATGCCCAAGTGGGCATTCAACTGCTAGGGCCAGAAGCTTGGCAGACAGATTATGACCTGATGCTTGGGCTTAGAAACTGCGCTGCAGAAGCTGCTTATTTATCTGGCAGCTTCGACCAGATGACTGACTCCATTCATGACATCCTTAACCAAGCAGTCAATCTGGAGGATCAATTACAGGCCTACGAGGTCAAACTGCAAGCCTTAAAAGCTCAAAACGAAATGCAAGAAGCCCTCTCCCTCGGGCTTGAAATTCTGAAATTACTCCAAATCTCATTGCCAGCAGCAGCCACCGCTGCTGATATTGAACAAGCATACATTGAGATGACGACAGCCTTGGCCGGGAGAGCCCTGACAGACTTAATTTATTTACCCGACATGAGCGATCGGCTAACCCTGGCCTCTACTCGTATTCTTGCCATTCTGTGTCCCGTTGCTCATATGATCCAATTTAATCTGTTGCCCATTTTACTATTTCGACAGGTTCAACTGGCGCTACGCTATGGCAACGCCCCTGCCCATACCCATGCCTATGCAGGTCTGGGCCTCATCTTGTGTGGTGTTCGAGGAGAAATTGAGAAGGGGTATGAGGCGGGGCAACTTGCTCTGGCCTTGCTAGAGCAGATTGAGGCAGAGGCATTTCGATCCGCCGTAACATTTATCGTAGCCTACTTTATTCTGCCTTGGAAAACATCTATCCAGTCGACTTTTGAACTCATGCTAGAGGCGTACACCAGTGGGGCGAATACTGGCGATCTAGAGCATGCAGCCTATGCAGTGGAGCGATATGGTCAGCTAGCTTATTTTAGCGGTGCAGTCGAACTGTCAGATCTAGCAGCTCAGATGGGGCGATTTGATGAATTTTTGCGCAAAACATGTCAAGGTAGCATCCGACAACTTCACGATATTCATTACCAAGTTGTCCTAAATTGGCAAAGGGAATCTTGCGAGCCTTCAATACTGGCTGGGGAAGTCTACGACGAAAGTATTAAGCTGCCCCAGCAGCTTAAACAAAACAATCGCTTGGCGCTCGTTAACTACTATCTCAATAAACTCATCCTCACCTATGGGTTCACTGACGACTCCAAGCTTATGAGGGAGTATGCCGCCCAGGCAGAGCATTATCTCTCTGCAGGTAGTGCGTCTATTGTGATGCCGTTGTTTTATACCTATGACTCACTAGCACGACTACGGCGCTATGAGGAGGTTTCCCTTAATGATCAGCAAGAGTATTTGACTACTGTTGAAGCGAATCAAGCGAAACTAAGAGACTGGGCAAAACACGCCTCTATGAATTACTTGCACAAATACAATTGTGTCGAAGCGGAACGGCGCCGTGTGCTAGGTAGAAGTTATGAAGCCGCTGATGAATACGATCGCTCGATCGCAGGGGCCAAGGCCAATGGATACCTGCAGGATGAAGCTCTAGCCAATGAACTCGCCGCTAAATTCTACCTTGCTTGGGGGAGAGAGAAACTTGCTCAGGTTTATATGAGTGAGGCGCACTATGCTTACAGCCGTTGGGGGGCGACGGCCAAAGTGAAACAATTGGAGGAAAAGTATCCTAATCTATTGACTCAGA
>JAKSDM010000528.1 GCA_022360135.1 Pseudanabaenales cyanobacterium
AGCTTTTGAAGCGGCGTCCACGCAAGTCTTTCGTTTAACCCGGGAGTTGCTGAAAAAGAAACCCACTCGCAGGGTGCTTATGCAAATCCTGATCCCGTTCGAAGGGACGGGAATCCTTTTCAGCGGACTTGCAGGCTTATTGCGCACGGCGCGGTTGGAGAATCCGCTCTTTGCGGGCCAAGTGATCGAGGTCGATACCCGAGTAACGGCAGACACCTTGTTGCGCATTGTGTCCGAGAATGCCGCTTACCCGGACGATGTCAGGGTTCGATATGAGCGCGGCGTCCGGCATACACTGCACTGGCGCGAATTCGAATCGCCGACCACGAATGAAACCTTGTCCGCACCGTGGAAATCTGGAGGTGTTTATTGGATTACCGGCGGCATTGGCGGTCTGGGATGCATCTTCGCCGAACACATCGCAATGGAAACGCAGGATGTCACGCTGATATTGACAGGGCGATCGGCATTGGACGCGGGGCGACAACAATGGCTTGATGCATTGAAGGCCACTGACGCACGCATCGAATATCGGCGGGCGGACGTCAGCTGTGAAGCAGATGTCGAGCGCTTGGCGCAGGAAATCGTGAGGGATCATGCAAGGATCAACGGTATTCTCCACACAGCAGGCGTCTTGCGGGACGCTTTCATTCTTCACAAAACAGTTGATGAGTTTAAAGAGGTGCTGGCGCCTAAGGTTGCCGGAGCATGGAATCTGGACCAGGCAACCAGGAAAATGGATCTAGATTTCTTCGCGCTGTTCGCCGCTGGCGCAGGGCCACTCGGCAATCCCGGCCAAAGCGATTACGCGACTGCCAACGCGTTCATGGACGCCTTTGCCCATTTCCGCAATGGGCGTGTCGACCGCGGCGAGCGGAAGGGGCGCACCGTCAGCATCGATTGGCCACTTTGGGAGGACGGCGGCATGAAGATGGATGCCACAACCCAAACGGCCATGAAGGACAAGCTGGGATTGACCCCCATGACGTCTGCGGTTGGCCTGAGCGCCTTTGACCGTGTATTGGCATCGGGCAAAGGCCAGATGATGCCATTAACAGGCGACCTGCCGCGTCTGCGTTCGCTGATTCAAGGCTCCGTCGAACGGGATGGAGCGGCGGTTTCGGTTGACAATACGCCGACAGTCAGTACTGGCGAGCCTGCTGGTCTGGAAGCGGCGGCCATCGATTACTTAAGACGATTGCTCTCCTCCGCGCTCCACCTGCCGAACCATCGCTTGCGCCCGGACGAGCCGTTTTCGCAATTTGGCATTGATTCGATTGTGGTGATGAACCTGACCAATCGACTGGAGGAGACCTTCGGATTGTTACCAAAGACGCTCTTTTTTGAATATGACAACATTGGTTCGCTGGCGCGATATTTCGTTGAAACGCATGCGGAAAAACTGGCATCGGTCGTTCGCGGAGAACGACCGAAAGGCGCCAGAACACAGGCGGCGACTACGGGACTGGCTGCAGCGCCGCCGCCGGAACCCGCATTGAGCAGTATGTTGCGAACTCGGCGGCGGCGTCAGCTCGCCGTGCAGAGAACTGAGCCTGCGGCGGATCGTTCAAGTCGCGCGCTTGATATCGCCATCATCGGTTTGTCCGGGCGTTATCCAATGGCCCCCGACCTGGATGCGTTCTGGGCCAATCTGCGAGACGGCCGCGATTGTGTCACGGAAGTGCCGCCTGAACGGTGGAACTGGAGGGACTATTATTCCGACGAATCCGGCAATGTTGCCGGTCAC
>JAKSDM010000508.1 GCA_022360135.1 Pseudanabaenales cyanobacterium
ACCGGGCCTTAATCCAAGCACTTTGTAGTGCTGACTCAGATTATTCATTAGCCTTAAGACTTTACTTCCTGTCGCTTACTAACTCATCAACAAACCCCCTCAAAACAAAATTCGTCTGAATCAAATCAAAATCAGGATGTTCTTTCAAATATTGTTTTAAGTGTTTGGGCAATATTGTTTAAAGTGCTTGAGATTAAAGTTGATAGTTTTTCCTCAGAGTTTGTAGCGCTGCCTTCGGAGAGCCTAGCAGTGGGGGCTATTGCAGCCAGTTTCAGCAAGGTCAGGGTTATTATCAATGGCTTTAGCAATTGCTGACTTGTATTGCTTAAAGCAATGCAGAATAATACCTCGACAACGTCAGATATTCAATTAAATAAGAAGCGATTAACACTTTTCCTTGATGGCTAAAGTCTCATAACCCAGGATTGAGACACTCGCTTTAAGAACTGAGCATCGGATTGGAGAGTGGATTCAACCAGAGTAAGGCGCTCTCGTTACTAAGGATGGAGGAGTCAGTAAACCACTCAACTGAGGGATCACTTTTAGGGGCGAAGCATTTCGGTAAACTATTCCGGCTTTTACCAATAACTCTCGAAGAAATGCTTCACCCTTCCCCATCGCCGATCTTGTAGGTGCATTGGACGATAACACCGGATGATTATTCTGATCTAGGATCGAATTGCTTGTAAGAATTCTTTGATGGCTTGCGGTTGCTCTTGCGGACGGATATATTGCGCCAAAAATGTCCAGTCTAAATCTGGAAAAAACTGGCTATCGACACTTTCTCGATAAGTTATTCCCCATAGATCGTAGAGTATCAGTTGGTCGTTCTGCCAAATTAAAACCTCTGGAACCCCAAGTCCTTGGTAAACCGCTAGCTTATCTACTCCCCCACTAGTCAAATTGACTTCGATCGCCAAATCGGGTAATTCTTTTAGGCTATCGACACAGTAATATTCATCCGGTTCTAGCCCTCGTGCTTTAGCTTCCTGTCGAAACGTTGTCGATCCGTACCCGTGTAAAGGAATATCAACTTCCTCGTTGATTCGCTCGATCACTTTAACCCACTAAGCGCTTAAATATTCACAGTTCGCTGAGTGGGGCGATTCCAATCAGTAATTAAAGATTATCGCTTGTTTGAGTTTGCAGGTTTACAATTGCAGCTCGGAACTTGCATGTGGGAGTAATTCGCTACTTTTCTTCCTCCGCCCTCCACCCTCCGCCCTCCACCATCATCCTTCCACCCTTTTTCCCTCATTCCTAAACTTTTGATTCCGCTTCGGTTCCCCCAAACGGTGCGGTCCCTGGTTCAAACGCAGGGTTGGGGTCAAACCTGTGGGCAAGGAAGAAGCGGCTCCCCAATGTTGTTGCAGCGTGTTTAGCAGTTTGTCTTGTTTTGCCCGTAACCCTTCTATATCGCCGCCGCGATTGATAATAGAGAACCAGACTAGACCGCGATCGCGGGTGGGAAATACTCCCGCTAAGGAACTCACCTGGGCCAGACTGCCGGTTTTGAGCGCTGCGTGGGTCGGCAGTTGGCGGTAGATTAGGGTGCCCAAATCCTGTCCGGCTACAGGTAGCAGGTCAGCCACATTGAGACCGTGGGGTTTGAGCGATCGCTGCAGCGCCACCAGCATCTTCACCACTGCCCGAGGCGAGATTTGGTTTTCCTCTCCCAGTCCAGACCCATTAATCAAGCGAATTTCTGAAGGCGGCACATCGGCCAGTTCTATCGCCTTAGACATAACCGCTCGAGGTCCGCCCACCTGAGCAGCCATCATCTCCGACATGGCATTGTTGCTGTAAATATTCATAGCTTTGAGCAGGGCAGCCAGGCTGAGGGACTGGTGGCGAATCAGCCAAGTCGAAACTTGACCGATGGTTTCTGGGGGCTGGACGATTATCGAGCCAGAGATCTGGATTTTGGGTTGAGCGGTGTTTATGGGTAAGGTTCCATACTGCGTCCAAGCCTCAGGCGGCCAGAGTTGAGCATTCAATCCTTGTCGCAACAGTTCCCCCGCCTTGATCGGATCGGTTTCGAAGTTCATGGCGAATTCGCCGATAATCACCAGGTTTCCCTTAATCTGTTGAATTCCGAGTTGCTGCAGTGCATTGCCTAGGGATATCGCTTCCTCCCAAACAAAAAAGGGATCGCCACTCCCTTTCACCACCAGATTCCCCCGCAGCACTCCATTTTCCAATGGGCCTGAACTGCCAACCAGGGTTTCGAACTGATAATCGGGTCCCCAAGTGGTCAGAGCCGCTAGAGTGGTTGCAATCTTAGTCAAAGAGGCGGCGGAAAGAGGACGCGATTGCTGGTGTTTGGCAATGGGATAGTTGCCAGTCTGCACCCAAACCCCCTGATCTGAGGTTGACAGTCCCCCCCCTGAAAGGCTGTCAATATACTGCTGGACAATTGCTTCAGCCTCTGGATCAGCAGCGGATAGACGAATAATCCAAGCACTTTGCCACTGAGGTTGGAGGCGAATTGTCTCTAAATTTGTCGCTTTCAGCGGGCGGAAATCAGACCTCCCTAACAGTAAGGAAAGGAATCCCAGACTAATGATCAGCAGCGAACTTAACTCTTGTCTCCTCATCTCCTAATAACGATTAATAGAAACTAATAGAAACCGCTTAAACCGCACGATATTGGGAGAGACCCAGTATTCTATTCGCTAAAGATACACTAGAACTAGTTATTTGCTCCTGGTTTTATGGCCAAACCCGATCAAAATCAAATACTGCGGCAATTGCCCATTATAGTTGGGGGGCTTGGCGGCTCCTTGTTACTGTTCAATCGCCTATTGACCCCAACTCTAACCGCTTCACAAGCTCGATCAGATGTATTGGGGGTAATTCTGAGCGCCCTGTTGATTTTGACAGGGTTACTCTGGCGACGGTTTCAACCCAAACGTCCAGACGCCGTTGACCTTATTGGCGAAGCCGGATTTGAGCTAGCTCCGACTTTATCAGACGCCGTCAAGACTGAGTTAGCCTGGGCGTCCCATCTACTTTTGACAAACACCGTCACCCGCTCCATTGTGGTTTACTACCAAGGCAATGTATTGATGCGTCGAGGCGTTTTAGGTAAAGCTCAGACAGTAGA
>JAKSDM010000006.1 GCA_022360135.1 Pseudanabaenales cyanobacterium
GCTCGTATTGACCTTAGAGTCGGTTAGCCATCTTTTTAAGTTCCTGTTTTTGTATATCGTCAAGTCCCTGCCAAAAAGCACACGATAAGCTTAACACCATCTGAACGCCAACGAATGGAGAAATAACACTGAGGGGAATAAAAATCGGACCGCCAAAAAACATGCCAATTATGCCCAAAAGAGCACTGATGACCACACCCTTTTTTCCGGCTTCCCAGGTAATTTTGCCCACTTGTTCAATCACTTCACAATTTTTGATTTCTCCCCGACGTCGTGCCCCTTCTAGAGACAAAAACTCCTTCAGAGCTTTATATATTGCAAAAGAGACACCTGCTCCTAGTATGTCCACAGCAACTGATTCAATAGCCGCAAGCTCTTCGAGCACTTTAAATATTTCACCATCTTTGAATATTTCACCATCTTTGAATATTTCACCATCTTTGAATATTTCACCACCTTTAAATTTATCCTTTAGAGACTCGTTTACCTCTGAAGCTTGTGAATTGGAGCCTTTGTATAACTTGATAAGAGCGAAGATATCTATATGCACTCGAGGAGATTCATATCTAATGCTGTTCATCATCTGCAAACCTCTTATTACTCCGGCAGTATAAGTTCTAAGCAACAATTCAGGTCCCACAAGGATTTCCGGCTGTAAAATACACACTCAATTACTGCCGAGCTAATAAGTACCTTGGCAAAATTATTTTCAAAGTGACTCAAGGCAAGAGGGCATTTTCGGCGGATTTCATGTGTAAATGATTTTGCATATCCACTTAGGTGACGCCATTCTTACCAAGCTCAAATAAATACATCCTAAAAGTCGGTCAATTTTTTAGTGAAAAAATCAACCTATAAGATTTAGGGAGATTTCCAGGAAAGATTTTGCCCTTAGTAAGGGTGCTGTAAGCCCAAGGGGCATCTAAGAAAAGCGAAGCGAAACGACCGCATTTTTGGCATTTTTGAGCCTGGAAATCTCCTAGTCAGGTATTGACCACATCCTTAGTGGTTCAAAAAACTTTTCTGAGTGTCATAATGAGACAGTTAAAACGGTTTAATTAAGAGCCGAAACCTAATTGTCTTCGTAAGATTATGGGGTTAGATTACAGAATCGGTGTCTCATTGAAAATCTCTTATCCATAGGGGTGTTTGGAGTTTTCCGCGCCACTAAGCCTATCGCTTTCTAATCCTCCCCCCCTGCCCAAGGAGGCGGCCCAAAGGCTTCACGAATATAAATCACATCCCCGTTATCGCGGGTAATCCTGAATGCATCAAAATCATAGTCATCATATTCACCCACAACGGTCACTTGCTCACCTTGCAGCAGGTTGAGTTGATGATACCAAATGGGACCTGCATCCACAATAATTTGTCCTGTGCCGTCATCCAGGATGAATTCATTGCCCACAACACTGCGAATTTCTCCAGTAATAGTCAGACTAGAGGTGCGTTGGAGGTCGCCAATGGGCGTTTGAGCTGAACCTGTTTCCCCCCCGATCAACAGTAACGTTGTGGTCAAAATAGCTGGAATAGTTGATTTCATAATTGTCTCTGCTTGAGAACTACATTATCTTGAATTTAAGGGAGAACTATGACCCAAATGTGACAGAGTGGCGCTTAGTTCTCAAATTCGGTCCTCTTGTAGACGATTGCCGAATTGACCGGGGCTGAATTGATCGGAGCTGAATTGACCAGGGCCGAATTGACCGGGGCCGAATTGACGTTGATGGAGGTTAAAGGGATAGCGATTTGAAAGGTTGAACCTTGACCGGGTATGCTGCTGACGCTGATCTGGCCGCCATGCGCTTGCACAATCTGTTGGGTGATCGCCAGTCCTAATCCAAATCCGCCCGAGGCTCTAGAACGCTTTGAATCCACTCGGTAAAATCGCTCAAATACATGGGGCAGGGCCTCAGTGGGAATACCAATGCCCGTATCTTCAACCTGAATCAGCGCTTGTCGCCCCTCGGTAAGCAGCCGTAGTTCGATTGCACCTCCCGCTGGCGTATAGCGACAGGCATTGCTCAGCAGATTCGCGATCGCCTGCCGCAATAAGCTGGTGTCGGCGTTAACCATAACCGTGGCGACAGGAAATTGATGGGTCAAACTTAACTGATGTGCTTTAACCTGGGGCGACCAGTCGTTGAGCAGATTTGATAAGAAAGGCTTGAGATCAACCAGTTTCAGAGAATCCAGCGCCAGTAGTCCTTCATGTCGAGCCAAAAATAACAGCTCGCTCACCAATGCACCCATTTGTTTGGTCTGATTTACGATCTTCTCAAGCTTCTGACGCAACGGCCGGGGATCCTCTTCTAGATCATTGAGCGCCATCAAGCCCACCTGAGCATTACTCATCACCGCCGCTAAGGGCGCCCGAAGTTCGTGGGACGCATTGGCGGTAAACCGTTGCAGCTGATCGCAAACGGTTTCTAAGCGTTGATTGGTCTCACGCAAGTGATTTTCTCGCTTCGCTAATTCTCGTTCAAGGTGGTAAAAAAGATGTACCGCAAACAAGGACCCCAAGGCGCCGATCGCACCGGAAATACACAGGGCGACCCAGGTGATTTGACGATAAAAGTCTTGATGCAGTCGGCGTGCGATCAATAATTCTTCTTCAGTTTGGGCGAAGCGATCAATCTCTATGCGAGCTGCATCCATGGTGGCTTTTCCCTCTTCCAGCCAATCATAAAGAGAGGCGGCCGGAACTAGGAGATCCGCCTGACCTCGAATGCGTTTAAGATCGTGCTGTAGGGTTATTTTTTGCTGGAAAATCGCCAGATTTTCGTCAACTAAGCTGCGAATCACTTGCATGCGAACGGTCTGTTGAGGATTATCCTGCACTAGTTGCTCCAGGCTATCTACTGCAGTGGGAATAATCATCAAGGCATTGTTATAAGGCTCCAAAAACTCATCCCGTTGTGTCAGTCCGTAACCCCGCACGCCAGTCTCAGCATCAATCAGGGCGTTCAACAAGTGCTTTGTCTCTAATCGCACAACTTGGGTGTGTTGTACCCACGTTTCATCTTCCACCAAGCTGGCTTTTAACCACGCAAAGGCAGACAAGGCGGTAAACAAACAGGTTATAGGAATCAAAATGATTAAGGTCCCCCGCAATCGGAGCGGCAGGGTTTGCCAGCGGCGCTGGAACGGTTGAGGTAAATGCACTATTTTCATTGTCATACTATCGCTTATCCCTCTTCAATCATGCTGCCGAGATAAAATCTGAAACGCTGGTTTCTCGTAAACAATACCTGCAATGGACAGACCATGAACCACGAAGAATAGTCGTTTCAAATATTCTCTAATGACTTTGACAAAGCGCGTTATACTTAGGACGGTTCTAACCGATAACCGGTCCCATAAACCGTTTCAATCCAGCTCTCGACGCCAATTTCGCGCAGTCGCCGCCGCAATCGCTTAATCCGGGTGGCGATCGCATTGCTTTCTGGCTCTTCCCCCCATTCCCACAGCGCTTGTTCAATCTGCCCATGGGTCAATATCTGGTGCGGGTGCCGCATCAGATATTCCAACAACTGAAAGTCTCGACTCGCTAACTTCAGACTATCGTTCTCGCGCTTGACTCGCATCGTGTCAAGATGTAAAGATAAATCCCCAACCGTCAGCATGTCCCCTCGCCACAGCGGCGACCGCCGTCGCAACGCTCGCACCCGCGCTAGCAATTCCTCAATATCCACCGGCTTGACAAGATAATCATCCGCCCCTGCGTCTAACCCGATAATCTTATCCGCAATCGTGTCTTTCGCAGTCAACATCAAAATCGGTGAAGCCTTACCCCCCGCACGATAATGTTGACACAGCGAAATGCCATCCTCCCCAGGCAACATCCAGTCAAAAATTAGCAGGTCATACTCCTTCTCTCCGATTAACCACCGCGCTGTCACGCCATCTTCAACCGCGTCAACTATATGCCCAGAACGACTCAGGGCTTCATGCAAAGGTTCAATTTGATTGGGATCGTCTTCAACCAATAAAATTCTCATTGTTACTCCGCTCCACTCCCTGCCTGCTTACTCCGCTTCTCTTTTCCCTCACCCCTCGCGCTCTACTCCGGGTTTCCCCCCCGCCGAAACACCCGACACGGACGACTAATTCATTACCACGATATCCCTCATCCACTGCTCCCTTGACCCCCTCCTTGCGTTTACCCGCATCCGCCGTTCCCTTTTTCTCTTGACTTTGACCCTCCCACTGGTCACACTATAGCCACAAACAATGACCAGAAAATGACATAGGAAACGGACTGTCATAAAGCGGATGATACACGCTGTTTCGCCATAAACTGACAATGGCCCACAAGGGTTCAAATTTCTCTGAACTGTGGTCTCCTACCACCCACTCTAAGATGCCAGGTTTGAAGTGATTGACCGCCGTCCATATCCAGATTTTGTTTTTCTTGGAACCAACGAAGGTTTGCAACTCATCCAAATCTCCCACCTCTGGAGTCTCCTCGTCGTTATCGGAATCCGGCAAGGGTTCGCTGACTTGCTTAAGCCAGTTGATAACAGTAGTATGATGAACTCCAGTGACTCTTTCAATGGCCCTGAATCCACTCCCATTGAACGGTCATTCTGAGGCAGATTCGTCGAACGTCATCGTTATATCCTCTTAATTCCTCCCTCAATTATGCAACGCCTGCCAAAAATCCGGTTGAAGAATTGTTTGAGATCTTAGCTGGTGCTGAGCGTTCTCCCCCACAGTTGGAGTTAGCAACGGCGTCATAGGGTTTTTGATCACTTGCTTCTCAATAAGCCCTGCTTCTTGCTGTGACTAATTACCATTAATCAACTGCTTCTCCAAAGAAGTTTTGGCGTTCAAGTGCAATGTGTTCAATATCATGAATCTCTTCATCAGAGAAGCCTTGATACACTTCAGCCGCCAACTGAAGCATTTGAGTGGGTTGAATTTGATCTTTTGAATGGATAATTAACTGAACTTCTTGTCCTTCAGACAGATTTAGTGTTTTCAGAGGACGCAAAACACCATTTTCATAAATTGCTTCTACAGTTTGTTGCATGGTATTAATTACTCTTCATTTTTAATTTTGCCTTCTCAATTACCTCCTTGCTACTCCGTTTTTGATTTTTCATTTTGAATATTTAATTGATCCAATTTTTCCTTCGCCCATTCTCGTAGTTTCTCATCGGGGTCATGGGTGGCGCGATCGCTTAGCAGTTCAAGAGTTTTGGGATGGGAAGAATAATGAGCAATTAGAGACTTTAAAGCGACTCGCCTTGGATTAGGGTCGAATCCTCTTTCTTTTTGATATATCTGATATGTAGCAATGTCTTGAATGGTGTTAAAAGTATCTGATATTGCCAAATAACATAACAGTTCAAATATTGAATATTCATCGGAAAATATGTTGGAAATTGCTTCGATGGCTGCACCTCGAACGAAACTATCTTGATCCCTTTTGGCTCGTTCAATCAGACATGGCAGTAGATCTAAAGTATCAGAAAAATCTCTGGAAGCAGAAAGTACGGCAACCCAGCGAACCAAACTATCTTGATCTTCTTTTATAACTGTTGTAATCAATGAAAAGACATCTGGCACATTCCGAAAATACAGGGAAATTGTCTCAATGGCAGAAGCTCTTACTTCGCGGTAAATATCTTCTAGTGCTCGCTCTCTCAGCCATGTGAATGTGTCATCTTCTCTAAAGTTTTGAGCAATCGCCCATATCGCTTTTCTTCGTACACTCTCGTTCTCATTTTGGGATACTTGCTGCTTAAGCCATGACAAGGTTTCTGGGAAGTATTCTGCGATTTGATTGAGAACTTCTGTAGCTGCTTTCTCACTTAATGGAATTGCAGGAACCTCAACTTCGTTTTGAAGAGCTTTTAGGACCTTTTGCCGAGTTGGGAAAATCACTAGAAAGCCAATTACTTCTGACAGAAACTTAGACGCAGTAAGAAGATTTTTTAATCCTTCCACATTTAAAGAGGATCCGTTTAGACCATATTCTATATATTTCGTTCGATCAATCTCTTGAGTCAGCAAAAACTCAATCAATTGTGTTGCCAGCTGCGGATCAATCATACTGCAAATTAGCTGCAGTATCTCATGCCAGATTTCATCTGGCCAGTGTTGCCCAAACACATCATCTCGCAATTGCTTATATGTTAAGGTACGCTGCTTCTCAAACTTCTGTACAATTTCAACAGCACAGAAATATTCTAAAAAAGTACGGTGGACAAAGCCGTAGGTATCGGCACCGCGATAACAGAGGATAAAATTACGTTCTCGTAATTGCTGAATCAACAGATTTGCCTTTTCACGAGATTCACTAAAGCCTTGGTCGCGTAAATAATCAGTCAAAATTTGCGTTAGCTGTTCGGCACTGATCAGATTCCCCTTCAGCCCCTTCTCTCCTGCCTGCATTTCATAAGCAAGCAGACGCAACATCTCCTGCTTCTCCCGCCGCCCGATCGCATCCAACGGCAGCTGCAATCGCTTGTGATCCACATCCCAGTGATACAAAAGTACCCGCGACGCTTGGTCATAGAGGTCAGCCCGATCGCGCGGTAACTCCTGCCGTCGATTCAAAATCGCCATCATCGTCAACAGCAGTGGATTATCCGCCAGATTTTGGATGGCTTTGGAGTTGGCTATGGCATCCTTTAACCGCTGCTTGAGCCTTACTTTATCAGGATCGCTTCCCATCGATAGGTTATACCAGCGATCGATGAATTCATGGATTTCGGTTTCATCCAGGGGTTGGATGGTGAATTGGCGGAACTCAGCATGTTGGAAGCGCTCCGGGTTATAGCCAATGATCCGCGAGGTGACCAAGATCCGGGTTTGAGGATATTGCTGGGTAAAGCGGATGATGTCGTCGATGACAGCGGATTGAGTGGCGCGATCGAACACCTCATCCAAACCGTCAAACATGACGAGGGTAGGATTCTCTAATAGATGCTGATGGAGTTGCTGCTGGTCAAACTGCCAATCGGCGCCGCGCCCACGATGGAGAAATTCCAGGAAGTGGGTCGATTGAGCTAACACATAGTCTCGCAGTTCAATCAGCAGGGGAAGGGGGTCTGAATTGCCCTCGACCCATTCCAGAGCCAGATACTGCAACAGCGTAGACTTCCCGGCGCCTGGATCACCCAAGATGACAGCTCGTTGGGAATCCGCCACTGCTTCTAAAACCTTTCGGGCAGGTTGCTGAAAATACTCGTGACGGTAGTGTTCTAGTGCTTCCGGCGATAAATCCTCCTCTAGGCGTCCCTCTGCTTGCAGTTGACGCTTCAAATCCAGGGGCAGTTCATAACGCATCGGCGGCAGCGCTTCCCGCACCGTCTGCTGAATGAACAGGCTCCATAGCTTAATGGCGTCAACCCGATCGGTGCTGTCGAGGGTGTACAGCTTCAGATAGCCATAGCTGCACTGTAAGCTCTCCCGATACTTGGCGACATCGAAGCCCGGTGAAATTTGGGCTGTATTCTGGGCAATTTCTTTGAGTAGTTCGGTCTGTAGGAGCGATCGCAACTCTGCATTAGCCTTGATGATCCCTTTCACCTCAACCACATATTCTTTGGCAACACCCCGCCAATCAAACTCCTCTGCCGGGAACCGCCATCCAGCCGTCTGATACTGCTGGGTCCAAATACGCTCTAGCTGAGCATAATCAATTTGTTTACAACCCGTCTCGAAAGCTTTGCCCAGGATTGGCCTCACCGCCTTATCTTGCACAAACCGCTTAATGGAGCCCTTATAGTGATGCTCAATACTGGTGTCAGGCACATCGTTGAATTGGAGTTCTTTAATAAACCGCTTGATGAAGAAGCCGATCGCCTCAGCCATTGGCTCTTTCAGGGCTGCTGTATTAGCTTGTGTCACACCACTCTTGATGCAGTCCTTGAAGAAATCCTTTACATAGTCTTCTAGTGCGCCTTTGCCCAAGCCCAAAACCTGGTTAAGGACTAACTTACCTAACTCCGCGCCCGTCGCAGCCGCTAACCATTCCAACATGCGGAAATTCCCGAAGCAAATATGTCTCTAATATCGCATTCACATCAGAGAGACGCCACAGATTAAAATACACAAGAACGATAGCGAGATATAGCGGTTTTCATTTGCATGGACTACACCCTGCACCCCATACCCTAAACTCTGCCTGTCCTGAGATGTATTCCACACAAGCAAGAATCACTGTAATTGGGCGTTATGGAAAGGAGCAAGGTGGAAGAATAGGGCGGGGTTCAAGCACAATTCCCATTCCAGCTTGCTGGATACTTTCCATAAAGCAACCATATTGATATTTCACATCATCCCGTTGCGAAAAGATAGTGTGGGGATCGGCCAA
>JAKSDM010000830.1 GCA_022360135.1 Pseudanabaenales cyanobacterium
AAACAGCAATCCAAGCAGGTAGAGTTAAGGATTGAAGGGGGAGAAATAACCGTCGACAAACGTATCCTTGAAGAAATCAAAGACTCTTTGCTGCACCTAGTCCGCAATGCCATCGATCATGGAGTTGAGACACCCGCTGAGAGAAAAAGCAGAAGCAAACCCCCAACCGCCACGATTTGGTTAAGAGGTTATCAAACCGACACTGGCCCCGTGGTTGAATTGACCGATGATGGACGAGGATTAGACCTTGAGCAGATTAAACAAACGGCAATCAGACGCCAGCTCCATCAACCAGAAGAATTGGCAGACATGACGCCCGATCAAATTAAAGCTCTTATATTAACGCCAGGTTTCTCAACTCGAACGGTGATTACCGAAATTTCTGGTAGAGGCGTTGGGTTAGACGTTGTCCGCACCCACATCGAACGACTTCAGGGCAATGTCCAGATTGACTCAACCCCAGGCCAGGGCTGCACATTCCGCCTTCAGCTCAGCTCTAATAACAGTGAATGTGATGTTTATAGCAGTGCAATGAATGATCCGTGCCTTGCCCATTGAATTTCTACCAACTAGGTCAGGAGTTTAAGGGTATTTAACTTTACCCAGAACTCTCTGGTTGGGCAGGAATCCATTGGTCGTTGGTCATTGGTCTGGTGACAAGTGATCAGTGACCAATGACAGCTGGATTTTAGCTTCTATTTTAGGAAAAATTTCCCGCTTGAAATTGGCGCCCGCAGTTTAATGGGCAATATATTTCCGCACGATTTGTAGCAATTCATCAGGCTGGGGAGGTTTACCTAGAAACCCACTTGCGCCATTGCTAATAGCCCGGGCGCGATCTACCAAAGTATTCTGAGCGGTCAAGATGATCATTGGCGTTTTAGCAAACACAGGCGTGTTTCGCAAAAAATTGCAAATGCTATAGCCATCTGCATTCGGTAACAGCAAGTCTAGCAAGATTAAATCAGGCTTGTATTCAATCAGTTGTGCAAACCCCCGCATGGGTTCTTGAATACTGATCATTTGATACCCAGCAGGCACTAGGATTCTTCTTAAGGTATGAGTTATTACCGGACTGTCGTCAATACAGGCGATGATAGGTTGTTTATGGATAACTTTGCGCGGTTCTGCGCCGCCTGATAGGCAGAAGGCAGTTGCGCCAGTTCGAATAGGGGATACAAGTGAATTGGAGGCTTGCTTAACAGTAGCGGCTGGTTTGACCGTCGCGATGGATAAGTGTGGGGTCTTGTTGACAATGGGTGTGGATAAATCTGGAATCTTTTGGAAATTCAGGATGTTCTTCTCCGCCAAAGGCGTCAAGGCTTGAGTGACTACCGCCACTGTCTTTTTGAGTTGCAGGGCGATATCCCAGAGAGTAGATTCGCCAGTCAGATATTGCCGGGAAACCGGAAGTTTTTCGGGATCCGCTCCCTGCCTCAAGGTAGGAGAAAGATTTGGGCTCAGATGGCTTAAATTTGCGCTTTGCCATTCTTGTTGAATCTTACTTGCCCGACTAAGCAGCGTCTTCATCTCCCAGGAAGACAACGCGGCTGACTGGCAAAAAGGGGCTTTGAGTTGTGGCAAGGGTTTCCAGTTGCTTTGCAAGTCTGAGCAACGAATTAGATCAAATAAACATTCTTGGATTACACTCCGAATCACTAATTTGGCTCGGATCAAGCTCAGCTGATTTTGCTTAATTCCTTGGTTGAGGATTTGACATTCCCAGTTTTGACTATCGGATATTTGAGAGGATGCATCTGTCCAGTTCCATTTTGGGTAATTCAGCTTTAGCGTCCTATGCCAGCGTCTTACGGGATGAACCCCATCTGAAGCATAAAGCACCTGGCCATTGGCAATTTGGAGATTCCAGACAACTTCCTGGTCATGCAAAATCAGCTCGCCATCACCATGGCTACTCAGATTGTCTAATTCTTCAGTTAGCTTTGTGGGTATCATGCTTTTTGGGATATGGAACACAGGGTGTAGAGACGGATAAACCTTCTGACGCCCTATAAATACAGAGAGTGTCTCGGGTTTATCTCGATTTGGCAGTGCATCCGTCTTAATTGCTCAACCCGTTTATTTCGCACCCCTACTCTCGCTGTGTCAAATTCGCCGCCGCATTTCGCCGCAGCATTTGGGGTTTAATCCGCCGCATAGCTGATGCCGGGAAGCGACGTTCCCACTCCTGATCTGAGAGATTAGCAAGTTCTTTGAGGGTCGGGTTGATGTTCCAGGGATAGGGTTGGAGCGCCGGTATATCGGTTTCCTTGGCGAAGCGCTGGTTCCAGGGGCAGACATCTTGGCAAATGTCGCATCCGGCGACCCAACCCTGAAGATTCTGGGCGATGTCTGTTGGTAGTGTGTCAGCTTGGTTCTCAATCGTGTGGTAGGCGATACAGCGGTTGGCGTCTACCACAAAGGGTTGGGTGATGGCTGCCGTGGGACAGGCCTCAATGCAACGCGTGCAAGCGCCGCAGTGTTGGGTATGCGGGAGATCAGGGAACAATGACAGATTAGTGAGGACTTCGCCTAAGAATACCCAGGAGCCAAATTCACGAGTAATCACATTGCCGTTTTTGGCGATCCAACCAATGCCTGCCTGTTCCGCCCAGAATTTATCTTGTACCGGACCCGTGTCAGCGTAGTAGCGGGTTAAAATGCCGTCACCGTGCGATCGCAGCCAGGTAGAGAGCTGCTTTAGCTTTTTATGCATCACCCGATGATAATCTCGACCCCACCCATAGCGGGAAATCTTGGCGTATTGATCGCCCTGCGATCGGGACTCAGGAGTATAGTAATTGCAGGCCACACAAATAACCGATTGGACTTCGGGCATGACTTGGCGAATATTTTGACGTTTGGGATTCGCCATCCAGGCCATATCGGCTTGATAGCCTTTAGCCAGCCAAGTTTGCAGAGATGCCT
This sequence comes from Pseudanabaenales cyanobacterium, assembly GCA_022360135.1. Taxonomy (GTDB): domain Bacteria; phylum Cyanobacteriota; class Cyanobacteriia; order Phormidesmidales; family Phormidesmidaceae; genus JAKSDM01. Next base: position 2,929 of record JAKSDM010000830.1, read on the forward strand.
GGGTGGTCTGTTCTGATGGCGGTAACTCCAAAGCGTCATTGACTGGCTCTACATTGGCAATTCCGATCTTGTGGAACCCGAGTTCTAGCGACTTTTGTTTAATTGTTTGACTCTGAATAACAACAGACACCAGCGATCCTAGATTGTGATTGGGCGAAGATTA
>JAKSDM010000705.1 GCA_022360135.1 Pseudanabaenales cyanobacterium
ATTGATACTTCAAGTCTCGCTGTTGGTGCTGGAGTGCTCACTGCTGGCGCCAGGCTCTGCCTGTGGAACCCTCGATGGAGGCTCTGCCTCCAAGCCATTGGGGGCGATAATGGGGCAGAGTCTCTAATCGATCAATTCCAGGCAGAGCCTGGGATCGAGAGTGTACACAGCTCTCGACTCTGATTGTGAAAGGTTACTCGATCCCCCTAAGTCCCCCTTAAAAAGATGCTGCTGGCGAATTTAACACTTGGAAATATTGACGCCGAAGTGGGGGTTTTTTAGGCCCCCCAGCCCCCAACTTTGGGGGAGCATGAACTCAAAGTCCCCCAGAATTGGGGGATTTAGGGGGCCTTCAGCTATTCTCACGATGTTACGAAATAATTCGCCAGCAGTATCAGAATTGGGAAATTTAGGGGGCCTTCAGCCATTCTCACGATGTTACGCAATAATTCGCCAGCAGCATCAGAATTGGGGGATTTAGGGGGCTGAAATGACTCTGGCTCCGACTTGTGTGTACACGGTAGCCTTTTGAAGAGGGGTTGGGGAAATCTCCGACAACAATCGGGGCTTATCCGAACAGTATTGGAACCCCATCTACTGTCTACCGCTTACTCCTATCTCCCCATCTACTGTCTACCGCCTACCCCCTACACTTGATTGCCTCGTCTACTGTCTACTACCTACCCCCTATTACCTACTGCCTCAAACTACAAACTAGATGCACATTAACTAAATGGGTTGCCATGAAAACCTTATTAGTGGAAGACGATGCGGGTCTGGCTGAAGCCTTAAAGAATTTGCTCACAAATCAGCATTATCTGGTTGAGGTGGCGGCGGATGGTCAAACTGGATTGGAGCTGGCGGAGACGTTTGAATACGATTTGATTTTGCTCGATTGGATGCTGCCTAAGCTGGATGGCCTGAGTTTTTGCAAGCGCTTACGAGCTGGCGGAAACCGCACTCCGATTCTGCTCATGACGGCTAATGACACCCATACCAATCGAGTGATTGGGTTGGATTCTGGAGCTGATGACTATGTGATCAAACCGTTCGATACCGCAGAATTACTGGCTCGAATTCGGGCTTTGCTCCGTCGAGGCAATGCCCTTTCATCCCCCGTGTTAGATTGGGGCTTTCTCCAGCTTGATCCCAGTAGCTGTCGGGTGACCTGGCGCGGAGAGTTGGTGCGTCTGACCGCGAAGGAATATGAGATGCTCGAGCTTTTTTTGCGAAATAGCAGCCGGATATTTAGCCAGAGCGCCCTGATTGATCGTCTATGGTCATGGGAGGAGAACCCGACAGAGAATGCTGTCAGAGTTCTAATCAGGAGTTTAAGACAGAAACTTAAACAAGTTGGCGCGGGGAATGTAATCGAGACGCTCTATGGGCTGGGGTATCGTTTGAAAGCGGAGCAGCCGGGAGTAGAAACGCAGCAGGTAACAACACATGCCGTCATCAAACCGCAAGATGGCGGTGGAGATGCGAAAGAAAATAGGCAGTCTCAACGCGTATCTCCTAATGCCAAATCTGAACCGAAAACATCGTTAGACCTATCGGCGGTATGGCGGCGGCACAAGGGCAATTATCTCAACTACGTGGCCAGTTTGACAGAAGCGGTTACGGCGCTTCAATCGGGTAGGTTCGATCAGGCGCAACAACAAAAGGCGCAGCAAGCCGCCCATACCCTGAAAGGATCTCTGGGGAGTTTTGGCTTGATAACGGCCTCTCATGACTGCGCCCAAATTGAGCAGGCCTTCCAAGCTCAAACCCAATTCAGTCAACCTCACCTTGACGCTCTGTCTGAGCTGATTCAGACCTTGCGGCAGAGCCTGGAACAACCCCTATTTCCTGGCTCAACCCAGACCGCTGCGCCTTGTCAGAACAGTCAACTGGCTCACCTACTGGTGGTGGATGATGATGCCGGATTGGCGGAGCAGGTGATGGCGTATGCAGGCGCCTGGGGGATTGAGGTCAGCTGTGCAGGCAACCCGGCTCAAGCCAGGCGGATGATCGCGCATTGTCGTCCAGATGTGGTGTTGCTGGATTTGTGCTTTCCCGATTCTGCTGAAGATGGGTTTGGTTTGCTGGCTGAGATTTCAACCGTTCAACCCCCCATTCCAGTGCTGGTTTTTACCGCTCAAGAGAGTCTTGATGACCGGGTTAAAGCGGTTCGTCTAGGGAGTGCGGGGTTCCTTCACAAACCCATACCGCCAACTCGGGTTTTAGAAGCCGTTGCCCAAGTTGCGCAAAAAAACCGACAGTCGGAGGCCAACCTGCTGATTGTGGACGATGATCCCCAATTGCTGGACATTCTGCGCACCTTACTAGAGCCCTGGGGCTTTAACCTGACCCTCTTAAGCGACCCTCAACAGTTCTGGAATACACTGGAGCAAACGGCCCCTGATTTCTTGATTCTGGATGTGGAAATGCCTAGTTTCAATGGCATAGACCTTTGCCAGGTAGTTCGTCAGGATCCGCGCTGGAGTGATCTACCGATCTTTTTCTTATCGGCCCATATGGATGTGGAAACCAGACAACAAGTTTTTTTGGCGGGTGCGGATGAATATATCCACAAACCGATTGTGGGGCCAGAATTGATTACCCGGGTGGTGAATCGGTTAGAACGGCGACATGTCCTGCAAAGACTCGCAGAGACGGATGATTTGACAGGCTTGTTCAATCAACGTCGAGCGACTCAGGATCTGAATCGATTGATCCGGTTAGCCAACCGTCAGGAAAAGCCGCTTTGTTTGGCAATTCTGGACTTAGACAACTTCAAGCAGATCAATGATCAGTATGGTCACGAGGCGGGAGACGTTGTTTTGAGGCGCCTGGGAGAACTCTTAAAGCGGACCTTTCGTAAGGAAGATGTGTTGGCTCGTTGGGGCGGGGAAGAATTTGTTGTGGCCCTATACGACACCACTGCAGAGCGGGGGCTGGAGCGCCTGAAATCCGTCTTAGATCTCTGGCGTCAGCAGCGGTTTACCGATGCTCATAATCGTCAGTTTTTCGCCAGTTTTAGCGCCGGGTTGGCCGAGTATCCCCAGGATGGTAATGACTGGCAAGCCCTGTTTCGAGCCGCTGATGTGACACTGTATCAAGCGAAAGCCAATGGTCGGGGGCAAGTGTTGCGATCGCGCTCCCTCATCTCCGCAGGTTAACCCAATGTCAAAACGGATCTTGGTGATTGATGATGAAGACGGCATCCGTGAACTGATCAAAATAGTTCTGCAGGCCAGCGCTGGATGGGAAGTGTTGACAGCCGCTTCGGGGGGGGAAGGGTTAATAGCGGCGGAAGCTGAGCAACCTGACGCCGTTTTGCTAGACATGAGGATGCCGGACTTGGATGGTCAGGCTACTTTGGGGCAATTACAAGCCAATGGAGCCACACGGCGCATCCCAACTATTTTGCTGACGGCGGCGGAAAACCCAGATCCACAACAACCCTTGAGCGATTTGGAGGTTGCTGGAGTAATTACAAAGCCCTTCGAGGCCATCCGACTAGCGGAGCAAATCCGAGAGATTCTTCATTGGTAACAACAATCGGTGTACACAGATCTCGACTCCGATTGCGAATTCGCCGATCTGGCCCCCCTAACCCCCCCAATTCTGGGGGGGATCAGAGTTCAAAGTCCCCCAGAATTGGGGGATTTAGGGGGCTGAAATGACTCCGACTCCGACTTGTGTGTA
>JAKSDM010000118.1 GCA_022360135.1 Pseudanabaenales cyanobacterium
CCCAAACAAAATTCCGTCATGCCGCCTGGAGGTTCCAAGACTTGATCAAAGGGGGCGACAGTTAATTCTGAGCCAATTTCCTCCGCTAGTTTTACAACCTCCACTAACGTCTGCACATCGGCGTGAGACATCGTATTCAAGCTTTTAGGATTTTGATTCATCACGGCGAGGAAGGGTTCTTTCGGCGCAAGTCCAAAAAAAGCAGCCCTGCGATTAAGAATTCTGGATTTGCGAATTTTATTCCATAGCCAAACTGCAACAGCGGTGATAATACTTGTCGCGATGCCGACGACAAAGTTTTCAATAACGGATGGTGGCATTATGTTGATAGGTAAGCTAGTAAAATCAGCAGCAAAAATAGTACATTTGAACGACTACATATTCACTGAAATATTTACTCTTTGCCACCATAATTTAGCCTATTGTAGGAGTCATAATTTGCACTGGGAAGGTTTCCCAGTGCAAATGGGTTTGGGCGATGCGCTGGTCGCTAATCACTGTCCTGAAACAGAATATTCAACTTGAATGCCTATGAGTTTGGAACTGGGTTGATTAGGGCTTGTTCTAGAATTTGAATATTCCCCCTTATCATGGCCTGCTACGATGCCCTCCCCATTTCCTGGCATGAATCCCTAATCTAGAGCATCCAGACTTTTGGCCAGAGGTGCATCAATGAGCAAAAAAAAACCCCTGAGATCCCTCCAGGTATCTCAGGAGCTATCAATCAGGGTGCATCTACCATTCCACCTTTCGTAATGGGCTAGAGATCATCCGGAAAAAGCAGAAATTATTTTGGGGGTTGTTTCACCGTCTGACGCCCACCGGACTGACAAACGCTCCATGGGGTGCGGCTCGCCCGGTGGTCATGCTGACCCAAGCCAGCCCTTCGCTGGTGCCGACCCAGACCTTATTGCCCGTGTTGGGGGAAAGGGCGAGGATGCGGCCAGAGGGAAGGTTAGGAACTTCACCGATAATCTCTCCGTTGTAGGGATTGAGTTTGAGCAGACCTACTTGAGTCCCAAC
>JAKSDM010001363.1 GCA_022360135.1 Pseudanabaenales cyanobacterium
GGAAAAGCAAAGAACGGTCAAGCTCCAGGGCTTTGGTTGCTGGTCGCCAGTGCGGCGATTTCCTGGATTTTTGCAAAATCCATCGACAATGCAGCCAGTCTGGCCAATTCCTTTGGGGCGCTGGGGGGGCTGGGTTACGCGATCTATTACCTCAGCTTTATTACGGCCGCGATCGCGCTTTACTTCATCCGGATTCGAAGCGGTTTCAACTCTATTTCAGAGTTTCTAGTGAGTAAGTACGGCGGCCTTTGCGCCCGATTGTTTCTGATTGCGATAGCCATTCGTCTGTTTAACGAAGTCTGGTCAAATACTAAAGTTTTCGCTCTGTATTTTGGCGCGGAAGGCGGCGCAGGGTATTGGATTGCAGCCATTTTAGCGACCACTTTCACAGTCTATTACAGTTTACTAGGCGGATTGCGAAGCAGCCTGCTGACGGATGGGGCCCAGATGGTCTTAGCCGCCGTATTGTTAGCCGTTATTCTGGCGACCTTGGGACCGGGATTAGTCAGTCGAGGATTGCCGATTGCGGAACCTGAAACCCGGCTTGCCGGGTTAACTTTCTGTGGATTGGCGTTTGTGCAGATCTTCAGTTATCCCTTTCATGACCCGGTGATGACGGATAGGGCCTTTATTACTTCCCCTAGGGTCATGGTTAAGGGCTTTGGCTTGGCCGGTCTAATCAGTGGCGGCTTCATCTTCCTCTTCAGTACCGTCGGACTTTATGCCCGCGCCTTTGGCGTGGAGGGACACCCAACCTTAGCAGTGCCGACCCTTTTCGGTTTGCCGATGTTATTGGTGTTTAACGCCATCATGCTAACCAGCGCCGGATCGACCTTGGATTCTACCTTTTCTAGTGTGGCCAAGCTAGCCGGACGAGATTGGGCCAATCGCAAAGGCCGACCCACCGAAATTCAAGCTTATATTGGCCGCTGGGGGATAATTGCGATCGCAGTTCTCGGCAACCTGCCTCTACTTAGCATCTATTTAGGGGACCAGATCGGTCCAGCCGTTATCCTAGCTACCACCATCAGCGGCACAATGGTGATGGGACTAGCGCCGATCTTTTTGCTCTCCTTTATTCCCAACGCCGGACGCCTTAGTTTCCATCTCGCTTTCTGGCCGGGATTGA
>JAKSDM010000352.1 GCA_022360135.1 Pseudanabaenales cyanobacterium
CGGATGTCCCATTGCTCTGCCTCCGCCTTAATCGACGCAATCAACGATTGATCGCGATCGACCACCATTAGCAGTGGCCGACTGTCCGGATTGGCAGATTGATTGGGCAATGGATGGCGACTTGACTCCAATGTCGGCTGACCATTGGGCGAATACTGGTTGATCGCTTGGCGCAGCCCGTTCACCTGTTTCTGAAGTTGCTTCACCTCTTTAGGCTGGAAAGCGGTCTTGGCATGCAAAAGGCGCTCAATTTCTCGAGCTAATTGGGAACCTTCAGGTAAGCCAAACGTTCCCAATGCGCCTGCCAGTGTGTGGGCTTCCTGCTCTGCCTGTCGCTGCAGCAAAGGGTCAAGTTTTTTCTGGGAGAGGGCGATCGCTGCCTGTTCTAACAGGCTGACCTGATTATCCAACCGCTGCTTGAATCGCTCCCAAACCCCTGCGATCGCCCTCCAGGTTTGTTGCTGAGCGGCCTTCCCGGATTGGCTGGAAACAGGGGTAAATCCGGCCTTCAACGACGTTACTTTTTCGGGTGAGGGTTTCAACCGATAGCCAATGCCATAAACGGTTTCGATCAGATCAGCGGGAGCCCCTGCGGCTTTCAACTTCTGTCTAACACACTTGATATGGGTTCGAACCGCCTCTTCGCCGGGGGCGTCCTTATAAGACCAGAGATGCTCAAGCACCATGCCACAGCTGAATACTCGCCGCTGATTCCGCATCAGCAGCTCTAGCAGGGCGTATTCCTTTGGCGTTAACTGCAGCAGATGTTCGCCATACTTGACCTCACAGGCGCCTGGGTCTAATTCTAGAGAGCCCCATTTCAAGATCGGCGAAGCGGTCACCCTACCCCGCCGCAGCAGAGCCCGAACCCGAGCCACAAGTTCTTCTGGATCAAAAGGTTTAACCACATAGTCATCGCCCCCGGCATCCAACCCAATGGCCTTATTATGGCCACTGTCCCGGCCAGTTAACAGGAGAATAGGCATAGTGTAGCCGTGCGATCGTAGCTTGCGGCATAGAGAAACGCCGTCCAATTTGGGTAAGACAATATCCAGCAGAATCAGATCATAGTCAAAGGCGTCCGCCAATTGCCAAGCGGTCTCACCATCACTGGCTATCTCAACCGCATAGTTTTGGTTAGAGAGGATGGTTTCCAGGGCTTTAGCAGTGATCTCGTCATCTTCAACGATTAAAATCCTCACGGCTGCTAGCTCCACCGAATACTAACGGCTTATTTGTTAGGGGATATACTGATTATCTGAGAACTCCTAAAGCTTGAGCAGAATTGCTTACAAGGCTTTATGTCTTGAGCGATTAGCAGTTGGCAGGAGACAGAAGGCAGGGGAGTCGAAGAGGATAGGGGCCATAAAACACAACAGAGGAGACTTCGCAATAGCTCCACTAGGGCTGCAAAATTTTCTTCCTTAGGAAGAATGAATAGTCCCCGCCACCTAAACCGTTCCCCAATTCGGTTGTAGTATCCAGCCTACAGCTTCAGTAGTCGCCGCTCTTTTAATCTTGTTGCATCCTAGGTAATGTTATTGAGATCCCTAATTACCTAAACTCAGCATAAGCACGGGACTGCCTGGGACTCAACTCTGGTATATTTCCTCATGCTGAAGTTAGCATCATTGCCCCATACTAACCAGAGTTATTCCGCCAGAAAGTGCTGTTGAATCTAGCAAAATATTCAATTTCAGGGATAATTTCCCACTTTAAGGTGTAGCCCAAATTTTAGATTGACTCCGCTTCTCGGATAAACCATCTAGTTGCCAGAAAATCTTCACAGAAAATAAGATGGTGTCTCAACCCATTCAGCATGTATTGGTTATTGAGGATGATCAGGGCAAGCGCATCGTTACCTTAAAAGCTGCAACCTGTTCAATTGGTCGTGATTCAAGAAACACGGTTGTACTTGATTCCGATCTGGTTTCACGGCAGCACGCTATTTTATTACGCATAACTCTACCTGAAACGACCAGTTATCTATTCCGTATTATTGATGGCAATCTACAGGGAAAACGAAGCAAAAATGGCTTAAGTGTGAATGGAAAATCTTGTCTGTCCCACGATCTCAAACATGGGGATGAGGTGGTTTTTGGCGGTCAAGCAAAGGCGACTTATTACACCACTTCTAATCCATCAGAATTACAATTTTTAACATCATGCAAAGCAGATGAAATATCTACCTTTGCGTCAACGCTGCATCACCCTTTCGAGACGCTGATTCTATCAGATAGTGAATTAAGAAATTCGAATGAATCGGCATTAGAACGCTTAGCTTCCTTTCCCGAACTTTTTTCTCATCCAATTGCTGAGATTAATCTAACGGGAGCGATTACCTATCTTAATCCAGCAGCAGCTACAGAATTTCCAGACATTCGAAAAACACAACTCAAGCACCCAATCTTAGCTGGGATAGTTGAGACAGTCCAGATAGGGCAAGAAAAATTCTGGGTGCGTGAGGTTGCAGTTGACGACAAAGTTTTTGAGCAATCGGTAAACTACATTGCTGAGAGCGATTTAATCAGAAGCTATGTGATCAATATTACTGCGCGCAAGCAGGCGCAAGCGGCTTTGCAGTCCGCTCATAACGAGCTAGAAATTCGGGTAGGAGAACGAACTGCTGAACTTAAGCAAGCGAATCAGCAGTTGCAGGCGGAAATTGCTGAGCGGCGACGGGCTGAAGACGCCTTACGCGCAAGTGTGTCTACCAATCGAGCTCTGCTCAACGCCATCCCAGATTGGATGTTTCGCATCAGTGCTGAAGGCGATTTTGTTAACTTCAAAGCGCCAAAAAATAGTCCTTTACCCCTAGCCACCGAGAATTTTTTAGGCCAAAACTTATCTGAAATCTTGCCGCCAGAGGTTGCTGGTCCCCTCATGGAGTGTGTAAGACAAACACTCTCTACAGGGGATGTCCAAATTGTTGAATACCAGTTACAGCTGAATGGCAGTTTGTTTGACTACGAAGCTCGCGTTGTTCTTAGCACTGAAGATGAAGTGATGGCGATTATTCGCGATATTACTGAACGCAAACAAGCTGAAACAGAAATTCGTAATGCCCTAGAGAAAGAAAAACAGCTTACTGAACTTAAATCGCGTTTTGTGTCCATGGTTTCCCATGAGTTTCGCACACCTCTAGCAACCATTCTATCTTCTTCAGAATTACTTGAACATTACAGTTATAAATGGAGTGATCAGAAAAAAAATAAACATTTCCAACGAATTCAGCTCTCTGTAAAGCACATGACAGAATTATTGAATGACGCCCTGTTAATAGGTCAAGCAGAGGTGGGTAAATTAGAGTGTAATCCTCAAAATCTGGATCTTGTCGAATTCTGCAAAGAGGTTATTGAAGAGATAGAAATTACGACTAACAATCATGCAATTGTCTTGCAAATCCAAGGAGATTGTAAATCTGTTGAAATAGATCCAAAATTACTGCGTCACATTCTGATTAATCTACTTTCAAACGCAGTTAAATACTCGTTCCAAGGAGACTCCGTATACCTTGATTTAATTTGCAAAAAAGAACAAGTTAATTTCCGAATCAAAGATACAGGCATTGGCATTCCTGTAGTTGATCAATCCCAAATATTTCACTCCTTTAATCGGGCTAGCAATGTAGGCTCTATTTCAGGAACAGGACTGGGTTTAGCGATTGTCAAAAAAGCGGTAGACATGCACCATGGCGACATTACATTTGAAAGTGAAGTTGGAGTTGGGACAACCTTTACTGTTGTACTACCACTGAATAATAGAGCAAATAATGGAGAATAAAAAAGTGAAAAAGATTCTTGTGATTGAAGATGAGCCGCCCGTTAGAGCAAATATTTTAGAGCTGTTCGAAGCTGAGGATTTTGAGGTTGTTAGTGCTGAAAATGGTTTTGTTGGAACCTTGTGGGCGCTGGAACATATCCCTGATCTGATCATTTGCGATGTCATGATGCCGGAAATCGACGGCTATGAAGTCCTCAGAGTACTTCGTCAGGATCCAGTGACGGCGACCATTCCGTTTATTTTTCTCACGGCTATGGCAGATAAAGCAGATATTCGTCAAGGTATGAATTTAGGCGCAGACGATTATTTGACTAAACCGTTTACAAGGGCTGAATTACTGGGTGCGGTTTCATGCCGATTGGCTAAACAAACAGCCCTGTCGCAACAATACAAAATCGAACACCAACGCGCCAAAGCGCTTCAGCTCAGAGTTCAAGCACTGGAACAGCAACTGGATAAGAAAGATAAGCGGCTGAAGGAATTTCAGCAACAGTTGTATAATGCCATATCTAAGGTTAATACTGTGCTTAGCATGCTGAAAAAAGTGGATCCAGAAACACAGCGGGATCGCTATCTAGAGATTTTTCAAGAAGCTTGTGCTGAAGAAATTTTTCTGCTCAAACAAATTTCATCACTTGAGAATTTTTTGCCCGCCGAAAACATCAACCTGCTGAATCAATTGAATTAGAATCTGCATTTAGATTAAGTCTGCTTTTTACCCAGAACCATCTGCAGAATTGTGTGTTCTCCACCAGCCTGGTGGTATTTATCAGCCCAAGCTCGCATCAGCTCATCTAACTCATCAAGGGCTGGCCCGAGTTTCTCAGGAGGTACATCCAACTCTTCTAAGATTCGCATTGTATTGGGCTGACGATCTGCCCAGTCTCGCATAATCCGGAAAAATTGGGCTGTGTCCTCAATCATAGTGTAGGTACGCGCCTCTTGATCCACTGGCGAGTAGGAGGCGCGAGTTAAGGCATAAAAAGGCGGCCCCCAAGGAGAGTCGATGCGGGTGACTGTGCCGGAATAAATCAGGCGGCGTCTAATATGCTCAGTCAACGCTTCACTCAACTGCATCCGACGCTCAGGAGCGAAATCTTCTTGAGAGCGGGCATGGAGGATCTCAATCAGTTCCATGAATTGGAAAGAGTCAATTAATTGGGCGTCGGGCAGCTTTTTGGGCAGCTTTTCCTCCATCCGATGCTTCTCTTCAAACGTCAGACTGCTGCCTGTAATGCGCGATCGCCCAGGGCTCCAAGGATACTTTTCTAGCCAAACATAGGGAAATTGAATCAGGTAACGGGGTTCCTGGGAACCCAGCATTTTTAGCAGCTTTCCCTCTATAAGGGCGGCGCGAATCTCTTCAACAACGGTTTTAACTCGCTTTGGTTCAGTGTGATGTAGATGTCCCGTCATTCGCAGGTTCTGACCCTGTTCTAGATAGGTCATATAGATGGCGCACTTAGCTGCTGTGGCGGCTGCATCTAAAAATGCTCCATGGCGATGCCCTCCTGTCCGCATTGCACTAAAGGCTAAATAGAGCATGATCTGATCGATCGCACTCGGATCGAGTTGTCGAATCAACTCTACATCATTATTCATCGCTGAGAATAAGTTGGGCATTGGAGTTAGTTAGGCAGACGCGACAGGCGAAAATCTTCCGAATGCTAATGAATCGGGTTGAGTTTTTAATCAAAGTTGACCAGTGAAAAAATAGGCATCAATCTTAAATAATTTATGAATTTGGCAAGCTGTTTGAGTCTGTGGAACTTTTTTTAGCAATGATCGTCTTCCCATGAAATTTTTGCAACTAAACGTTTGCAACTGACTTAAAATCGCTATAGCATCCATTCCGTTTACTCTATCAACTTTTATTAGTATATTGCGACTAGTCACTAACTTGAAGTAGAAAAATTGTAACAGGCTAATCATCTTCCTACAGCGATTAGTTTTGGAAGCGAAAAATTGAGCGCTGATCGTTGATTGCTTTACTTTCTTAGCTCAGAAACTATTCCCGCATATCATCATCCTATTTAGACTAAACACTGCATCTAGTGTAATTAAACCCGCTATAAAACTCTCTATCTAGTGCTTTTCCATCAGTTAGTCTTAAACTCCATTGGAAACAAAGAACGCCAGTATAAATGTATCCAGTCAATTTATAAAGTCAGGTGGATGTTTAGTGAGCAGCAGATATAGCAATCCTATCTGATGCGTAAATTTGAAAGACTTTTCAGTACTATAAAAAGTTGATTGCAGCCAGTCGTCATTCAACCCCAAAGATCGCTGTCTATGAAGCCGCTGTCCCGTAACCCTTAATGGAGGAAGCGCATGATCAGGGTCAGGGTGAAGCCGGATGCAGCTGAAACACACGGCAAAGAGGAACACACTCAAGACCCTAGCGAGGCAGTCTAGGCTGAACCTGGGAACAAAGACCTGATGAGTGATCCTGACATTATTTCGCCGATGCCTCTGGCTTTGCCATAGCAGGCGTCTTTAGCGGCTTATGCGTTGGGGGGAGTCTGCAATGAAGCGGATGGCCCCATACTAAAATTCAAACCTTAGCGACCGCCATTGCTTTGATGTTCTCACCTCGCATTAGCGCCCTTGGCTTAAACAATATTCTCAGCAATATCCACAGGGATTGTAATTCACCGGGTGTCTTCCAACGCCTCCACTGCCCCGGACGGCAGAATAGAATTTCCACCAGACATCGCTGCTGACTGAGGTTGAGGTGTTCGAAATGGATTCGAACGGATGGAAATTCCCCCTCAAATCTGGTGGCGATCAATTTTCCCTCTAGTTTTAGCTGCTCTTCTACAATCTCCAGTTCTACAGGCAGGATTTCTCCTGGGGAGATCACTGGCATTCCCCCCTGAGTCAAAGCTATCTGGGCGCCAACTTCCGAAATCATCGTGGTGTATCCCCACCAGGTATGTTCAGGGGGCATTCCATCAGCCTGTTTAAGCTTGAGCCGGACTATCCGCCGCAGATCAAACCAAACGTTGGGGTCGGGTTGGGGCGCATCCAGCAGAATCAGCAGGGCGATCCCAATTATGATCAGATTGTGGGCGCTCCAGATCCACCCTAACCCCAACCCTTTCAGGTGTTCACCCCAACCGAGAGCCAGGCAAAGGCCCAGATTACGCCAAAGGGTGAAGGCGGTGATGACAAACATGACCACCAATGGCCAAGCCAAATTCCAATTAAAGATGAAGCGATCGCTCGATGTCCCTTTAGGGGTTACTTTAAATCCTTTGGAGAAAGGACTGAGCAGGGCCTGAAACACAGTAAACGCCAGTGGAAAGGCAAGTACTAATGAGTAGACGTTGGACAGCAACGCCGAGCGAGAATGATTATTCAGCCAAGCAAATACAGTAAGCTGCACCAGGTAATAGGGCAGGAAGAAATAGAGCACTTCCTCGGGGGTTGCTCGAATCGGAATGACCCCCAGCAAGGAATATGCTAATGGCATCAACAAGAAGAAAATCTGGGGAATACTGCTGAACCAATGGAGTAGCCCTTCTAAATGTCCCAATCGTTGCCAAGGCGTCAGGCCTGGAATGGTTAAGGGGTTGGAATCGATGAAAAACGCCTGCAGCGTTCCCCGGGCCCAACGCAGACGTTGGGTGGCGTGGGCGGCAATATTTTCAGCCGCTAATCCAGCGCTGAGTTTCTCATCCAAGTAGATCACCCTATTCCCCTGAGCCGCCAAACGCACTGAGGTGAAGTAATCCTCACTCAGGGATTCCGTCACAAATCCGCCAGCGGCTTCTAAGGCGCTCCGCCGGACTACAAACGAGGTGCCTGAACAGACGACACTGCCAGAGCCATCACGCATCGGTTGAATTTGCCGATAAAACACTTCTTCTTCTGGCGTCAGGATATCTTCTAAGCCCAGGTTGCGGGCGATCGGGTCAGGGTTGTAAAAGCTTTGGGGGGTTTGTACTAAGGCGACTTGGAGATCCTGGAAAAATCCCACAGTGCGCTGGAGGAAATTACGAGTCGGGACAAAGTCGGCATCGAAGGAAGCCACCAGGTCGCCGTTTGTGAGCGATAGGGCATGGTTCAAATTCCCTGCCTTAGCATGTTTATTGTCGGGTCGGGTCATATACTCACACCCCAACTCCGCCGCTAAAGCTCGAATCTCGGCTCGGCGCGTGTCATCAAGCAGATAGATCGTCTTGTGCGGATAGGTAATCGACTGACAGCCAATGATAGTGCGGCGGAGGATGAACGCTGGCTCATCATAGGTCGGAATAAAGACATCTACTTTGGGCGTATACTGACCTTCAACCACCGCCACAGACGCTTGGTCAGCCTGACGACGGCGATCGCGAACTTTCAGGAGCAAAATCAGCTGAATTAGGCTGCCGACTAAGCCAATCAGTTCCATCCCCAACAACCCTAAACTGAACACCCCATTTAAAGGCGTATTTAGATCCAGGGTAGAGAGCGATCGCCACACCAAATATCGCCCCATCATCACTAACAGCAGGGTGACCACGATAAAGCGTGACCAGGCTTTGGGATAGGGGGAGATCTGAGTAATCGCCCAGACCGCCAAAAATAGAATCACCAGGGGCGCTATCAGATACTCCCCAGTTATCATCGGCGCCTCCAACCATATTGGCGGATTTTGCTGCAGCCAATTTATCTGCTCAAAGATAGTGTTGATGCGCCTCTCGCCGGCAAACCAGCCAACTACAATAACGCCCGCAAGGAGCACGACACTTAGCATCACCAGCGTTGCCATGCGAACTCGGAAGTTTAATCTCAGAGCGCGCGATTTAAAGCTTTCACGGCCAACTTTTTGTGTTGTTGTCATCTTTCCTCCAGTTGACGATGCGCCGATAAATGGACTCTACCCTACAACCCCCACTCCATAACCGATCTTGGCCGAGAGGTACTCTACAGAAGTGAAGATCGCTATAAATGCTGGCTCTCGACTTCTGAAATCTGATGCCCAGTTTTTGTCCTGCTTTAAGTTTGTACTGCCTTTATCCCTTTAGAAAGCTGAAATTTTCCTGAGGAGAGGATGAATTCGAAGGCAGGAATTTCTCCTATAAAAATCACCTAAAAATCACCTGAAGCCTGAAATTTTTCTTTAAAGTTTAGAAGTACTCTAACAGAGGTCGTCAAAGCACCTTGAATAATGGGAAAGCACCTGATAATCCGGCTAGAAGTCAACCCTCTACTGCTTGAGAGTTCTCTTAGCAGACTTTGCCACTAACCCAAAAATTTCTCACCTCTGCAAACAACTTCCCCAGAGAGCCTCATTGCCCAAGCCCGCCTTAAGTTGGCTCATTAGCCTTAAAATTGCAAAATTGCAGCATTAGATTTCTGCCCCGTTGTCGTCCTCAAGGAGAGATTTATGGACATTGGAGACGCCCTTAGACTGATACATCCGATAGTCGCGATTGTCTATGTGCTGCCCTTAATCGGCATTGTGACCAATTATGCCTTTCAGACCCGTCAACGTCGGCTTAAGGCCGAAGCTAAAGAGAAGACCAAAATTCCCCCAACGGTTGGTCTAGAGCACGTTAGGGCAGGGCGCTGGCTGGCTGGATCCGTGGTGGGCCTCGCCTTGTTAGGTATGATACATCCCATTTTCAAAACTATCATTGCCGCGAACGTATGGGGTGAAAATCCCTTTCAGGTAATTTTCATTGTGCTTATGTTCGCCGCCACCATTGCTGCTCTGGTCTTTCTATATTGGGCAAGGAAGCCGCTTTGGCGAGGTGTTTTTGCGACGCTCACCGGTGTGGGCTTAATCGTTTTAGGTGCTCAGGATGGCGTATTCCGTCGCGGGTATGAGTGGTACATTTCTCATTACTACTATGGTATGGCGGCGGCTTTGCTCATGATCTTGTCCTTAGCGATTCTGCCGGATATTTATCGGTCCAAGGCGTGGCGCAGGGTTCACATATGTCTCAATATAATTGCGTTGTTATTTTTTATCGGCCAGGGGATTACAGGAACCCGAGATTTGCTGGACATTCCCCCGGGCTGGCAGGAGAATTATATTTTCCAGTGTGACTTTGTCAACAAGACCTGTTCTTAATCAGAGTTTATGGCCCTTATCAAAGATTTGCCGAAGCGCCAGGCCGCCTACTTGAAGTGGGTGACCCTTGTGCTAGGTAGTCTGTTGGCGCTAGATATCGCCTGTTATGTCGTCGCTGAGGGGCTTTGGTTCCAAGAGACGGCTTACTTCCCCGTATTTTGGCTGCGGCTCAAAACTCAGCTCAGCTTGGGTTTCTTGGCGTTTGGCGGCAGTTTTGGCTTCTCCCTGATAAATCTAGCCTTAGCCCAGAGATTGCGATCGCATCAGCACATAAAAGCCGAGGCTGATTTAAAGTCAGGATTAGGACTGCGGTGGCTCTTGCCGCTTTGTCTGGGCTTAGGATTTCTGCTCGGCATTCAGCTGCTTTACCAAGGACAAATCACGGCTAGTCACTGGCAACCTCAGGTTACCCTTAATAACCCCTCCCCGCCAGTTCCCCTATGGATCAGACCAGCGTCTATTTGGGCGATCGCTCAGCAATTGATCAGCCATCCCTGGCAAATCGGTCTTTTAGCCATCGGGGCGATCGCGCTGCTAATCAGACCTCAAATTTTGACTGTCGTCGCCGCTGTTCTGATCAGCCTAGGGTTTGGGCTGGTATCGTCAACTCAGTGGCCAAAAGTTTTACCCGCGCTTAGTCCTACCTTATTCAATCAAGTTGACCCCCTGTTTAACCAAGATATTGGCTTCTACATTTTCACCTTACCTGCGCTGGAATTGTTGGAGTTTTGGTTAGTTGGGCTGTTTTTCTTCGGGCTGGTCTCAATCACCCTGATCTACCTCTTGTCAGACAACAGCCTCAGTCAGGGTCGATTCCTAGGGTTTTCACCGGCTCAGCAGCGTCACCTGTACAGTCTAGGGGGTGGATTGTTACTTTTCACCGCACTGAGTCACTGGCTAAATCGCTATAAATTACTGTATTCCACTCAGGGCGCCATTTTTGGCGCTAGCTATACAGATATCACCGTCGAATTGCCAGTTAACACTGGGCTAAGTCTGTTGTCACTGGGGTTAGGGCTGGCTTTACTGTGGCGAACTGTTTTCTGGTCAATCAGCTTTCGCAGTCTGGCGGAATGGAGCTTTGCTCTGGGGACCCGAAAATTGGCTTACTTGCCGCCTATCCCTCGTCGTCCTCCCGATCTCCGTTTGCTGGTTTGGGGGCCGGTCATCTACTTGATAGTCGCTATTTCAGGGAATATCGCCACGCCTCACTTAGTTCAGTGGTTGGTGGTGCAACCCAATGAGTTGCTTCGAGAAACGCCTTACATCAGTCGAACGATCGCCC
The DNA here is from genome assembly GCA_022360135.1 of Pseudanabaenales cyanobacterium. Taxonomy (GTDB): domain Bacteria; phylum Cyanobacteriota; class Cyanobacteriia; order Phormidesmidales; family Phormidesmidaceae; genus JAKSDM01. Next base: position 11,133 of record JAKSDM010000352.1, read on the forward strand.
TAACCCGTAAAGCCTTCGCCCTCTCTGACATCAATGTTGAAAGTTTTGACCCAGAAGGAACCCTGACTTTCAAGGATTTACAGGCGAATGACTTAACGGTGCGCAATATTCGTCTTTGGGACACCCGTCCCCTACTGGAGTCCAACCGCCAACTCCAGCAAATTCGTCTTTATTACGAGTTTTTAGATGCGGACGTAGACCGCTACACCCTCCTCACCGAGACGGGAAAAACCGAACGACGGCAGGTCCTGATATCAGCCCGGGAACTGAACTACGAGCGGGTGCCGACTGAAGCCCAAACTTGGGTGAACAAACACTTCATCTACACCCATGGGTATGGCTTTACCATGAGCCCAGTCAACATAGTCAATCCTAGCGGCTTACCCGAATACTTCATTAAAGACATCGCTCACATTCCTAGTAGTGAGGCGATTCGTCAGAGCATTCCTATCGGTGAACCCCGCATTTACTATGGCGAACTCACCAATACTTACATCCTGACCAACACCAAGTTACAAGAGCTGGATTTCCCCAGTGGCGCTGATAATGTCTATACCACTTATCAGGGGCGGGGCGGGATCCCCATCGGCCAACTCTGGCGGCGCCCCCTATTCGCCTGGTATCTAGGAGACTGGAAAATGCTCTTCACTGAAGAGTTCACCCCTCAAACCCGGCTCCTGTACCGGCGCAACATTAAGGAACGAGTTCAGGCGATCGCGCCGTTTCTCAGGTACGACAGTGACCCTTATCTAGTAATTGCTGATGTGGATAACGGGGCTGGAGACTGGGAACGGCAGCCTGGGGATAGGAACCCAAAACCCAAAACCCAATCTGACAAAAATCATCTTTACTGGATGATCGACGCCTACACAACCAGCGATCGCTATCCCTACTCAGATCCTGGAGATAACGACTTCAACTATATTCGTAATTCGGTCAAATTGGTGGTGGACGCCTATGATGGCTCGGTTAGCTTCTATATTGCGGACGAGCAGGATCCGATTATTCAAACCTGGAGCAAACTGTTCCCAGGGATGTTTCAACCCCTCAACAAAATGCCTGCGGCCCTACGTGAGCACATCCGCTATCCTCAAGACTTTTACCAGGTTCAGTCGGATCAACTCATGACCTACCACATGACGGAGCCTCAGGTGTTCTACAACCGGGAGGATCAGTGGCGGGCGCCGACAGAAATTTACGCCAATGAAGCTCAACTCGTAGAGCCCTATTTTCTGATTATGAAACTGCCAGCAGAAGACACGGAGGAGTTCATTCTGCTGCGTCCCTTCACCCCAGCTCAACGCAACAACTTGGTAGCCTGGTTGGCGGCGCGCTCAGACGGCGATCGGTATGGGCGCAAACTGCTTTACAGTTTTCCTAAGCAAGAACTCGTCTTTGGGCCAGAGCAGATCGAAGCCCGGATCAACCAAGACCCGGGCATCTCTCAGCGTATTTCTCTCTGGAACACTCAAGGATCGAGGGCGGTTCAGGGCAACTTGTTGGTGATACCGATCGAACAGTCCCTTTTATATGTAGAGCCCCTTTACTTGGAAGCGGAGCAGAACCAAGTCCCTACTTTGGTCAGGGTGATTGTGGCTTACCAAAACCGGATCGCCATGGCGAAGACGCTTGAGCAGGCCATCTTTGCAATTTTTCAGCCTCCCAGAAATGACGAGCCTGCTATTCTGAGAGACTTAGGCGATCAACCAGCGCTAGAAAACTTAGAGATTTTTGAAGAATTGCAATCTTCTAGATAATTCGGGTATACGAATCTCATACCAATAGCGATTCTTAGGTGTGTGGATGGGTGTGGATGTGACTTAACGCCTAGGAATTTCTAATCTGAATCTGCGCGTCAACTGGATTTATCGGGGGGCAAGGTAGAACCTGGGAAGTCGTTAGCTGGTTTGTTCCGCCAATAGGACTTGATCTGAATTGGTTTGAAGGCTGGATTGATCTGCAGGGGTGGGATGGGACCTACCGGATTGTTGATGGGTTTACCCTGCCGAGTGGACTTCATCTGAGTTGGTTTGAAGGCTGGATATC